>NZ_DFTU01000101.1:16351-16547 GCF_002379485.1 Methylophaga sp. UBA4204
TATAAAACCGGCAGTTTGCTGGCGAGCAGATATTTTGCCGCGGCGACGTTGGCGGCAATCATGAATTCTTCAATTAACCGATGTGCGTCATTGCGTTGACGTGGTTCGATTGAGGAAATTTTCCGATTCTCATCAAACATAAATTGCGTTTCGGTCATTTCAAAATCAATTGCTCCACGTTTTTCGCGAGCTTTGA
>NZ_DFTU01000051.1:0-8073 GCF_002379485.1 Methylophaga sp. UBA4204
TCTAGTAAATTAGTGGCGATTCAGAACGTAGGCAGTGCCCTGGGGTTCAATACCCAGACATCACTATTCTTTGCCTCACTGGTTGGTTCAACAAACCAACCAGGAAATACAACGACGGGTTTAATCTCATAATTCTTTCCCGTACTATCATGAAGGAGTAATTTTAACCAGTTAGCAGCGGCTTTCGCCTGAATGACAGGTTTGTCAGATTTAGGTTTGTGATTGATTTGCACGGTAATGCCATCAAAGATGATGGTTGGTCTACCGCTTGGCGGTTTACTGTAAGTTTTTGTTTCTATTACATAGATACCAGTTGAAGATATAACAACGTGATCCAAATTAAAATTTTCGGCGGGCACGTCATGGAATACTCTAGCATCGAGTTCTTTAATGCTATCTAAGTATTGACCAACTGCTTTTTCACCATCACGCCCTTGCCTAAGCCTTTTAAGTTGCTTACGTACCGCAATTACTTTGGGTACGTAATATAAACAAGTAATAGCCAAAATCAGGCTGTAAATAAAAGGCGCCGGAGGTATATCTTGCCACCACTTTAACCACTCCATGAAAGTGAGCGTCCCGATGAAAACCATATATATGGTATAGGTCAAACCTTTATCGATAATCAAGTCATTTATTTGTCGATCAAGCGTTTCGCCGGGGTTACGAAGCGGAATATCTTTTAATGGTGACTTCATTGTCCATGACTCACATAATTGAAGAAGATGATTCTATTTAATCATTTGTAATCTAATTCAATATAGCAGGTTGTTTATTAAGGCAACTCTTACTAGTTCTCAAATCAAATAACTTTTCTCAAGCACAGAGCTTACTTTTAATGGCACTATTTGGAAATGAAAACGACTAACGGAACAGAGTGCTTATGTGACGGAAAATATTTTTTAGTCTTAGAGTCTTTCGAGCTGGCTTATCTGATAGTGTCACCATAGTTTTATGTCGATGACAAATATAATGAGGCAGTGGTAAATACTCCTCTGGAGGATTTGTTAATGCTTTTGTATCGCTAGAAACATCTGTTGAAGATTTAACACTAATTTCACCATCATTTGAAAAAACAGTTGCCTCCCATTTCAATTTAGGCTCATCAACATCCAGTCTATTTGCATTCTCAACTTCCTCTAAAAATATCCGATCCAAGGTTTTAATTTGCTCTTGTACTGAATAGGATCGAGGTTTCTTACTGGCATTCATTGAATTTATCTCCATGAGGATACTAAGCTAAAAACTTATTTTTATCTCAGCATATTAATTTCACGTTAGCAGTGCACCTAAACAAATTGGCATTATTGAACTTTGGCTCTACAGCAAGTTTGCTCACGCGTAGATGACGCGTGGAACTCTCATTCCCAAAATTTCCGGGAGTTTCCGGGAATTTCTTGGAAGCATTGTAAATACTATCCAAGCACGAAATAACCATAGTTATAGCATTAAAAAAACGCCTATACATACCTTACCCTCATGTTAATAAACTAGGTCTGGGATCAGTCCTATTATCGTTTTGGTATAACGGAGTAAAACAACGGTTGACGATATAGCTAGCTTTGAGCTTGAAAATTACCTTGCCGCAGCAGACGCTGGATTGAGAGCTTTAATCCAAAAAAATGATTTAAGGTGGTCAAAGCGATTCTTTATCGAAAGACTTATTAGTTATTTGGCTTCATACGTGAACATTGAAAATCTTTTGCCTGTGTGTCTCTATAGCCCTTTCCTCTGGCTTTGGCTAAATAAGAAGCTCTGTGAATAGCATCATCGGCAATTTCTTCGCCTGTCCCAAAGTAGAAGGGTCGTTTAATGATTGGTACATGGTAAGAGCCTGTCGGCTCTTCCCAAGCTTCAGTTATTAGCTCGTTAATACGGCTTGAGTGCTTGATTAACCTTCCTTCCAAGAATAGAACAAAGTGATAATGCTGTGACTTGGCTCGCTCTTTTTCGCGTACCCAGCAAAAACCAATATCTTTAAAGCCATAAATACGCTTTAGCCTATTAAATAACCTTTTCCTAAAGGCGGTAATGCGTCTGTTATCCCCACTGTAAAAATGTTGGTGTAAATCAAATCTAAGTACAAATACTCGCCCCCATTTTTGAGCCGCTATTTCAAACTGGCCAATCATTGGTTCTAGAATTTCAACATAGAGACCAGACTTAGACGAATTAACACGGTAGATTTTTCCTCGATATTCAAAAATATCCTCATACATAACCGTCTTACGATTACGCGTCTTGAGACGAGCCGCTCGCTGTTTTCCCTTACCCTTTTCTTGGGTGATTTCATCATCATCTATAGATATTAGAAATAACCCGCCTTTATGGGGCGTTTCGGAAAAACGTGAAGCCTCGCCCGTAGTGGGGTTAGCTTCACTTTTCTGTGTCAAAACCGCTGTGTCAAAACCGTGTACAAATTTTGGAATAATTTTAGACATATTTTCACCCTAGTTTTCAGGTGAAGATTTGCCTTATACCACGAGTACGATTATGATCTATTGTGTTGTTTAAAAAGCCCTTTCTTAAAGTTTCGACGCTGCTGGTCAGGTCTTCTTTTTTTATAACTGCTAAAACATAATCACCCCCTTGTTCAGGCGCTATACCTTGATCCATCAATCTTTTAATTTCTGTCTGTAATAACGCTTCAAGCACTTCAACAAGAATAAGCTTGCTGCTGATCATGGAGTGGCGTTTAGTTTTAGTTGAACCCGTTGCCGCTAGAGTAATGGCCTGTTGTAGGTGAATAAATTGCAAGGTGCTGCGTTTAAATGTGGGTATAACCATCCTCAGAGACCCTTGTAACCGATGAACTTGATCCTTCGCCTGCTTGGTGCTATCTGAGGTTAATAGTGCTTTTTCACGCCAATGTAATAGCTCATTTTCCCGTTGATTGAATAGTTGGATAAAGTCTGCTTTAAAATGGTTTGCTTTATCATACGTAAACGCCATCACCACAATTAATAATTGATCATGATTCAAATTGAAATATATCTGATGTTTACCTTGCTGGTAGAGATAATAAGAGGTTGCAAATTTACATAGTCCTATTATGTTCAATGTTGAAATTCTGAGACTACTTTGTGATGCTGGTATGTTGAAATATTGGCCAGTAATTAGCCTGATGATTGAGACATTTTCATGATTCAGGTCAATTGATGCAATTCTATATTTTAATAATTCTATCTTTAAATAAAGCTTCTCGATTTTCATCACACTCCACCTTCTTCAGCTAGTGAGTGAATAAACTCAACTAAATCTTCATGTAAGATGAAACGACGATTACCTCGCTTAAAGGTTTTAATCTGATTTTTACGAATTGCATCAAAAATATATGAGCGACTGAAGTCGGTAAATTCTATAGCGCCATTGATTGAATGAGAGATTTTTTCAAGTTGAGAAGTTTGTTTTTTCATTGATAACACTCTTATTTAGTTTTAAGAAGTGTTATGCATTCTATGGATCAAAAATATAAACTAAAGCCATATAATTTTAGATATTCATTGCCGGCATAAATTTCACTAGAATTTATGACGGCATTAATTTTCATATATTGCTTGTCTAACCTACTGATGGTGGAATACCCAATTGCAAAGCTAATGTATTGATAGTTTCATCTTTCATAAGATACTCAGCTTTTTTCTTGAGGGTTCTCCTCACACGTGCTTCAGGACTGGATACTGTATAGTCGTATAAAACTAAATTTCCAATTTCATAATCTGTAAGTTTTATATTGTCATAAGCAGTTATTAGCCTCAGGTCAATATATGGAATGAGACGATCATGAACCCATTTTGCTTTATCTTGTTCGGAAAACGACTTTTCGATTGTATATTTAGGATATTTTGTTCTTATTTCCGAGAGCCAATTTCTAAAATGTCTCAAAATTAATTCATCTGAAGCAAAAATATCAATTTTTAAATGGCGATAGCCCAGCTCTTCATTTGGATGATTTTGATGAGTCAATTCATCTAAACAAACATCTAATTCTTCGAGGGATAGCTCTTCATCATCGTCATCAATAGTAACTCTTGCAGCCGAGATTAAACCTTGAACATCTAGAGCAGTAAGATCTGTTACTGTATCTAAAGCTAAATCTTCTTCATTCACTTGCTTACTATTTTCTGAGCCTTGAATACAAGTATCAATAATGGATTTGTTCCTTATTTGATCAATCCAACCTGTAAAATTCTGCTCCATCACACTTTCTTTGGCAGATTTATTGCCAGTACGACTGTGAAAAATCATCTGATACAATTCTTTTCTTATATACAATTGACCATAAATCTCTAAGAGTGACATATTTCTCAATGACTCATATTTTGCTAGTGAGAACCACTCAATATCTAACCTTTGCATTTCACTAATTCCAAAATCACTTTTTCTATAAGAAGACTAGCATTGATCCTTTCTCGTTCATATTCAGCGCGATTATAGACTGCCATTACACCCTCTAATTTGTGATTAAGAACACGTTCAACTATAAACGGTTCAATTCCATTGTCAGCCATTTTGGTAGCACAAGTACGTCTCAAATCATGAGGGGTATATCGATTATTGTTCTCAAAACCTAATCGCCTCCTTAACCATGCTTGTATATTTGTCGCAGTAGTCTTGGGTAATGGTAGTTGCTGTTTTGCAGTTTCTGTTAGATAAACCCAGTGAGATTTGCCATTCTTAGATATTTCTTTGTTTACTATCCATTTATCTCCATCTTTATACCCATTTCTTGCTTCACTTATTCTCAGACCAGTTAAAAGAAGAAAGCGAAGCATTCGAACGTTATCCTCTGTCCGTTGCCAACTATGTGAGCTATTCTTCCAGCTCCACATATCAACAATTTCCTGATCGGATAAAATTCGTTCTCTAGGATTAGGTTCATAGCCAGTAACTCGACTACTGACTTCCAACATTGGATTATCGTCCCGATGACCTAACTCGACTGCAAAGGAGAATATTTTTTTTAGATTGCTCCTGAGCTGGTCAGCCGTTCTTGCTCCGCGACTAGAGTAGTCCTGAATCATTCCTACTAACTGTACTCGTGTAACATCACGAACTTTTTGGGCGCCAATCTTAGGTATAACAGCCCTATCCATATATCCCTGGACGAGCTCAGGTCGCTTATGTTTCTTATTCGCGACCTCATTCATATACTTTTCAACTAACTGAGCAACTGTAAATACTGAGACATTTACAGCCATTGTTATTTTTGTGGCTTCTACACGAGCTTTTTTAAGGCTAATTGCAGGATATTTACCTATTGTGGTGATGCTAGCTTTTCCATCTATTCGACGCCGAACTAACCATGTTTTGGAAGACCTTCGAACTTGAAGTATTAAACAATCCCCAATAAGCAGTCGTTTATCTTTACCTTCCCATTTTATATTTCTTATAAAATGGTCGTTATAACTCACTGGTATACTACGTTCAGGCATAAAGGTTTCCTTGGTAAACTCTGTTTGCTTGGGCATCGTTAATCTATGCCCATTGATAATATCTAACTATACCTTGTGTACCAACCTGTGTACCAATCAGGTTGGGACTAAATAAAATCATATAGGACTTGTTAATTACCAGTTCTTTATAAATCAATCGTCTAGGGACTATATGAAACAGATAAAAGTACTTTTCGTGTGCATGGGCAATATCTGTCGTTCTCCCACCGCCGAAGGCGTTTTTGTCAGTTTGCTGAAAGCTAAAGGTACCAGTGACAAATTTCTAATCGACTCGGCCGGTACCCATGCCTACCATGTGGGCGAACCACCTGATGCCCGGGCCCAACAAACGGCCAAACAGCGTGGTATTGATTTGTCTTTTATCAGAGCCCGCAAGTTTCGCTATGAGGACTTTGAGCATTTTGATTATATTCTGGCAATGGATAAGGACAATCTGGAGATTCTTCAGCAAGCCTGTCCGAGCGAACACCAGCATAAGGTCAAGCTGTTCCTCGATTTCGCTGAAGGACGTGATGAGACCGATGTTCCCGACCCGTATTATGGTGGTCAGAATGGGTTCAACCATGTATTTGATTTGGTCACCGATGCGGCAGAAGGTTTCTATCGCACAGTTCTAAAATAACAGTTGTCATTCCAGTGATGAGGGGTATCATTTAGCGCTTTTGCTCCCCCATTTTCAGGAAGTCATTATGCCCGTCTCAGGCCTTTTCAAGTCTTTTACCGGTTGGTCATTATTTTTATTGGCCATGCTTTTCTCCCCCTCAACATGGGCAGTAGAAAATGTCGCATTACTTGATTTAACCGGACACTGGGTCGGATTTGCCGCCTTAGCGATATTTTTCATTGCTTATGCGTTGGTAATCGCTGAAGAGCATATCCATATGCGTAAATCCAAACCGGTCATTGTGGCGGCCGGTCTGATTTGGGGATTGATTGCCCTGATTTATTCACAGCAGACTGATCCGGTTTTTCATGAAACAGCTGGCATTATGATTCGGCATAATCTGCTTGAATATGCTGAGTTATTTTTATTCCTGCTGGCAGCAATGACCTATATCAACACCATGGGCGAACGTGGTGTATTTGATGCTATTCGTGCCTGGCTGGTGAATAAGGGATTTTCATTAAGAACTATTTTCTGGTTGACGGGTTTAATGGCGTTTTTCATCTCGCCAGTCGCTGATAACTTAACCACGGCTCTATTGATGGCAACGGTGGTGATGGCGGTTGCTGGCAATAATCACAAATTTATTGCGGTCGCTTGTATCAATATCGTTGTGGCAGCCAATGCCGGTGGTGCCTTCAGTCCTTTTGGTGACATTACCACCCTGATGGTGTGGCAGAAAGGTGTTTTGGCTTTCCATGAATTCTTTGCTTTATTTGTCCCATCATTAGTCAATTGGTTAATCCCGGCAGCCTTATTGTCTCTGGCGATTAAAAATGTTGCCGCTATCGCTGTACATGAATATGCACCGCTTAAATCTGGTGCGATGATCGTGGTTGGATTATTTATTCTCACCATTGCCATGGCCGCCAGCAGTCATCACTTTCTTCACCTGCCCCCCGTACTGGGCATGATGACAGGACTCGGGTTTCTCAAGTTGCATGGTTATGTCCTTAAAATGAATGATAAACGTCTTTTAAATAAGAAAGAGATTGACGGGCAAGCTGCATTTAATATTCAGGATGAAACACAGCAAAAAGCACCTTTTAATATTTTCGAACAATTGCAACGCGCCGAATGGGACACGCTGATGTTTTTCTATGGCATTATTTTATGCGTCGGAGGTTTGGGAACAATCGGCTACCTGAGCGTGGGCTCTGAGTTTTTATATGGTCAGCTAGGCGCCACCACCGCCAACATTATGGTGGGTCTGATTTCCGCAGTTGTCGACAATATTCCAGTGATGTTTGCTGTGTTATCGATGATGCCGGAGATGAGTCAAGGTCAGTGGTTATTGGCAACGTTAACCGCTGGTGTCGGTGGTTCATTGCTATCCATTGGTTCTGCAGCAGGGGTTGCTGTGATGGGTCAAGCCCGCGGTATTTATACTTTTATGTCTCACCTGAAATGGATTTGGGCAATCGCACTGGGCTACATCGCCAGCATCTGGGTTCATCTTTGGTTGAATGCAGATTTATTTACGGTGGTATTGCCATAAGGTCCGCTATTGAGAAAAATCAAGCGACCGTAACAACTTGAAATAGCGAAAAAGGCCCCGAAGTATTACAATTGCCGATTATTTTTTTGAACACAAATCAGGTTGAAAATGCGTTACAACACAGATGACTTACGCATCGTTGGAATACAGGAAGTATTACCGCCAGCGCAATTGCATGAACAATTACCGATCTCGGATGCGGCATCTGAAACTGTGTTTAACGCACGCACAGCCTGTCAGAACATTCTGCATCACCGTGATGATCGTCTGATTGTTATTATTGGTCCCTGCTCTATTCACGATCCCAATGCGGCACGTGACTATGCCAGCCGTTTACAGCCGTTGATTCATGAACTGGCTGATGATCTGCATATCATCATGCGCGTTTATTTTGAAAAACCACGTTCCGTTGTCGGTTGGAAGGGTCTGATAAACGATCCTTACCTTGATGGCAA
>NZ_DFTU01000051.1:8149-8540 GCF_002379485.1 Methylophaga sp. UBA4204
GTGTCGGTTGGAAGGGTCTGATTAACGATCCCTACCTTGATGGCAGTTTCCAAATCAATGATGGTCTGCACATCGCGCGAAAACTATTACTGGATTTGGCAGAAATGGGAGTGCCGGCGGCAACCGAATATCTGGATCTGATCAGTCCACAATACATTGCAGATTTGGTTTCATGGGGTGCTATCGGCGCACGCACTACTGAAAGTCAGGCTCATCGAGAACTTGCATCGGGTTTATCCTGCCCGGTCGGATTTAAAAATGCTACTGACGGGGGATTGCAAATCGCAGTAGATGCCTGTCTGTCAGCATCAAAACCCCATCACTTTATGTCTCTGACCAAAGACGGACATTCCGCTATATTCTCTACCACGGGAAACCCCGACTGCCATGT
>NZ_DFTU01000051.1:8648-8967 GCF_002379485.1 Methylophaga sp. UBA4204
GCCATGTCATTCTCCGCGGCGGGAAAAAACCTAATTATGATCAAACCAGTATTGATGAGGCAGCCGAAGTCATTGGCCGTAGCGGTCAGCCGGTTCGCATGATGGTTGATTGCAGTCATGCCAATAGTGGTAAGGATCACCTGCAGCAGGAAGTTGTTGGTCGATTGCTGGCCGAACAAATTGCCTCTGGAGATAATCGTATTATTGGTTTGATGCTGGAAAGCAATCTGGTGGCAGGTAGACAGAATGTCGAAGCGGATAAAGAACTGGTTTACGGCCAAAGTATTACGGATGCCTGTATGGCTTGGGAGAACAGTGA
>NZ_DFTU01000051.1:9150-11175 GCF_002379485.1 Methylophaga sp. UBA4204
CACTGCTGGCGGCTATTTTTGTGACCGACAAGGCGGAGATGAAAGATCAAACAATGGAATCTTTGCTGCGTTTCATAGTCAGATTGCAAACTCGTTGCAACGGTCCTAAGTCCTTCAACATCAAGCCTTAACCTCTATCGCAACGCTACATAAAAAGCGTTATTAAGCTATACTATTCGGTTCGTAATTTATATTTGAATCAGGATTAAGCGTGAATCCAAGTGAATTCCTGAGAAAATCAGTAGGTTATTAAATGGCTGACTATGCCCTAATTTTGATAAGCACCATTCTGGTGAACAACATTGTGCTGGTGAAATTCCTCGGCCTGTGTCCGTTCATGGGTGTTTCCCGTAAGCTGGAAACAGCGATGGGCATGGCACTGGCAACCACCTTTGTGTTGACCTTATCTTCTATCAGCAGCTATCTGATTAATGAATATCTTTTGTCTCCGCTGGGCCTTGAATTCCTGCGCACCATCAGCTTTATTTTTGTCATTGCAGTTGTCGTACAGTTCACTGAAATGGTGGTGCATAAAACCAGCCCTCTGTTATATCAGGTACTGGGTATTTTTCTCCCGTTGATTACCACTAACTGTGCCGTATTAGGTGTTGCACTGCTTAATGTTCAGGAAAAACATGGCTTCCTTGAGTCTGCTTTGTATGGCTTCGGAGCTGCTGTCGGCTTTTCAATGGTCTTAATCATTTTCGCAGCAATGCGTGAACGTTTGGCCGCCGCTGATGTGCCTGTTCCTTTTCAGGGTGCCGCAATCGGGCTGATCACAGCCGGACTGATGTCGATGGCCTTTATGGGCTTTGCCGGATTGGTGAAGGTCTAACGTATGCTGACAGCCATCATTGCCATCACGCTGCTCGCGTTGGTCCTTGGACTTGTACTCGGATTTGCTTCAATCCGCTTCAAAGTCGAGGGTGATCCAATTGTTGATCAAATCGATAAAATCCTGCCACAGACACAATGCGGACAATGCAGTTTTGCCGGGTGTCGCCCGTATGCTGAAGCGATTGCTGCCGGTGAAGTTGATATCAATCGTTGTCCCCCGGGCGGTGAAACCACTATTCAGGCGCTGGCCGATCTGCTGGATGTAGAACCCAAACCACTGGATGAAGAATGTGGTGTGGAAAAACCCAAGACACTGGCCGTAATAGATGAAGATCGTTGCATTGGTTGTACGCTGTGTATCCAGGCCTGCCCGGTAGATGCCATTCTGGGTGCAGCCAAACATATGCATACCGTTATCGCTGATGAATGCACCGGCTGTGAATTATGTGTTGAACCTTGTCCGGTAGATTGTATTGATATGGTCGAAACCCAACCAAATCCACATACCTGGCGCTGGCCGGATCCTTCCCATGTTGATTTGCAACGGAGGACCGGCTCATGAGTGCACCGTTAAGCAATTTCCCCGGTGGACTGAAACTGCCAGGACATAAAAAACGTTCTACGCAGCAACCGATTCGTAAAACACCATTGAGCAAACAATTGGTATTGCCCCTGCAACAGCATATCGGTGCAGCGGCCGTGCCCATTGTCGAAGTTGGCGATAACGTATTAAAAGGCCAGCGTATCGCCAGAGCGGAAGGACATGTTTCAGTGTGTCTGCATGCTCCCACCTCTGGTGTGGTCAGCGCCATTGGAGAACATGCTATTCCGCATCCTTCCGGGCTTTCAGCACCTTGTATTACCATCGAAACCGATGGTGAAGATCGGTGGATTGAACGCGAGCAAATAGCCGATTTCCGTCAACACTCCGCACATGAGTTACGGCAAATTATTCGTGATGCAGGCATTGTCGGTTTAGGTGGAGCAGGTTTCCCCAGCTTTATAAAACTCAATCCGGGTGTACACCATACTGTCGAAACCTTATTGATAAATGGTGCTGAGTGCGAACCCTACATCACCTGTGATGACATGCTGATGCGTGAACGTGCCGATGGCATTCTTGATGGTGTCGAGATCATGTTATTTGCGCTGCGAGCTTCCCGCTGCATTCTGGCGATTGAAGATAAT
>NZ_DFTU01000051.1:11212-15494 GCF_002379485.1 Methylophaga sp. UBA4204
CTGAGGCGATTGCGGCAATACGCTATGCCCTGACCGGCAGACCACATTTATCGCAAACCGAAATTGTTATTGTGCCGACCCGTTATCCAACCGGTGGTGAAAAGCAGTTGATTCAGGTGGTCACCGGCAAACAGGTTCCTACCAATAAATTACCGATTGATATTGGGATCGTCTGTCATAACCCGGGGACTGCCTATGCTGTGGGTCGTGCGATTCTGCATGGTGAACCGCTGATTTCAAGAGTCGTGACGGTTACCGGTACTGATGTCCCTCACGCCGGTAATTTTGAAACATTGTTTGGCACACCGATCAAAGATTTACTGGATTTTTGTGAAACCAAACGTCAACCCGATGAGCCCTTTATTCAGGGTGGGCCGATGATGGGTTACAGCTTGGCTGGTGATGATTTACCTATCACCAAAACCGCCAACTGTATTCTGGTCGGGGTGGATGATGTTGCCCCACCTGCTCAGCCGTTACCGTGTATTCGTTGTGGTGATTGTGCAGACGTCTGCCCTGCCAGTTTGTTACCACAACAGCTTTACTGGTATTCACGCCCCAAAGATTTTGAACAAACCCGTAATTACAATTTATTTGATTGTATTGAATGCGGTTGCTGTGATTATGTTTGTCCAAGCAAAATTCCGCTGGTCTCCTACTTCCGGTTTTCCAAAACCGAAATCATGAATCAGCAACGTGAACAGCAAAAAGCTGATCTGGCTCGTGAGCGTCATGAAAGCCGTTTGGCCAGACTGGAACGCGAAAAGCAGGAAAAAGAAGAGCGGCAGCGGCAGCGTAAAGCTGCGTTGGCGGCTTCCAAAGCAGCCAAAGCCAAAGAAGAAGAATCCACCACAAACGCAGAATCAGCAGATTCGGTTACTGAGGAAAAAGCCTGATGCCCATTTTTCGGCTGAGCCCACCGTTTTTAGCTGGAGCTAACCGCGTCACCTTACAAATGCTGCAAGTGCTTGTCGCACTGGTACCAGCAGTAATCGCTATGACATATTATTTCGGTCCCGGTGTGCTGATTAATGTCACCCTTGCTGTGGTGGTTGCCCTGATCAGCGAAGCGGTGATGCTTAAACTTCGTCATCGGCCATTAAAGCCTTTCCTGAGTGACGGCAGCGCTGCGGTAACTGCTATTTTACTGGCATTAGCTATCCCGCCACTTTCGCCATGGTGGATGACGGTAATTGGTGTGACCTTTGCCATTATCTTCGCTAAACACCTTTATGGTGGTCTGGGTTATAACCCGTTTAATCCGGCGATGGTTGGTTATGTTTTGCTTTTGATTTCTTTTCCGCTGGAAATGACCACCTGGTTACCCGTGCAGTCGATTGCTGAGCAACCAATGGGATGGTTAAGTGCCCTGCAATTAATTTTTACCGGTCAGTTTAATGGTTTGGGCATTGATGCTTATTCAGGTGCAACCCCACTTGATGCAATGAAAACGCAGATTGTATTGGATCGACATCCTGAATTTATCAGTAGTCAGGAATTGTTCGGCATGGTCGGTGGGCTGGGCTGGGAATGGATTAATATCTGGTTCGCTTTGGGTGGTATCTGGTTAATTTACCGCAAAGTCATTAGCTGGCATGTTCCTGTCGCCATGATTCTGGCTTTGCTGATCATCAGCAGTATTACCACGTTAATTGACCCCACTGTGTCAGGGTCACCATTATTTCATTTACTCAGTGGTGGCACCATGCTGGGGGCATTCTTTATTGCGACCGATCCGGTCTCGGGTTCTACCACCTTGAAAGGTCGTATTGTATTTGGTGCCGGCGTTGGCATTCTGACCTATGTGATTCGTATCTGGGGCGGCTATCCGGATGGCGTTGCCTTTGCCGTTATTTTGATGAATATGCTGGTACCGTTAATCGACTATTACACTCAACCACGTGTATATGGTGGAGCAACACGATGAAAGCATTATGGAATCAACCGGCATTTCGAGTTGGGCTGATGCTGGGTGTGTTTGCTATTGTGGCCACCACTCTGGTTGCTTTTACTGAAGAAAGTACTCGCGAACAGATCAGAGAAAATGAACGTCAGGCCCTACTCGAAGCGATAAATGTGCTGGTGCCTAAACAAGAATATGACAATAATATCCTGAGTGACACTCTCGTGTTACCGCCGACGCCGCAATTAGGTACCGAGGAGCCAACCGTTGTTTACCGAGCCAGAAAAAACGGTCATCCCGTGGCAGCAGTATTAACCGCTGTGGCTCCTGATGGTTACAGTGGCAGTATCAAAATTCTGATTGCCATATACACGGATGGCACGCTGGCGGGAGTTCGGGTTATCAGCCATAAGGAAACACCTGGTCTCGGCGATAAAATTGATGTGCAACGTGATGACTGGATCCTGCAATTTGCCGGACTATCACTGGAATCACCGGATGAATCACGTTGGAAAGTTAAAAAAGATGGCGGTGAGTTTGATCAATTTACCGGTGCGACGATTACTGCACGTGCCGTAGTCAATGCCATTAAGCGTACACTGGAATTTTTTGAAGCAAATAAGGGTAAGTTGTTTATCCCGGCAGAGGAAAACACATGACAATCTACAATCAGATTATTAAAGAAGGTCTGTGGAAAAATAATCCGGCTTTAGTGCAATTATTGGGTTTATGTCCATTGCTTGCAGTGACCAACACCGTCATCAATGGCCTGGGGCTGGGACTTGCCACCATCCTGACATTAGTGGCTTCTAACGGTATTATTTCCATGCTGCGCCACCAGATTCCCGATGAAGCACGATTACCGGTGTTTGTCTTAATCATTGCGTCAATTGTAACGGCCATTGAATTATCAATGAACGCCTGGTTCCATGAGCTTTACCTGATCCTGGGTATTTTCATTCCGTTAATTGTCACCAATTGTTCGATTATTGCCCGGGCAGAAGCCTTTGCTGCACGTAATCCTGTTACCCCGTCATTACTTGACGGTTTGATGATGGGTATCGGTTTTACCGCCGTGCTGGTACTGCTGGGTGGTATGCGAGAACTGCTTGGCCAGGGCACCTTATTCAGTCAGGCACATTTAATGTTTGGTGAGGCTGCACGTGGTTTAACCATTACCGTCATCGATGATTATCGTGGATTTCTTATTGCGATTTTGCCACCTGGCGCCTTTATTGGTCTGGGACTTATCGTGGCATTGAAAAATGCAATTGATGCCCGTGTGGCGAATCGGACCGAGAAAGTGAAAGCTGAAGTACTGACACCGCAAACCACCACAGGCTAACGATGAATCAAACGCAGCGGCAACAATTTTTCAGCAGACTGCGCGATCACAACCCATCGCCCACTACCGAGCTGAACTACAAGACGCCGTTTGAATTATTGATCGCCGTGATCCTGTCCGCGCAGGCAACCGATGTCGGCGTCAATAAAGCTACCGATAAACTCTACCCGGTGGCCAACACACCCCAGGCCATTCTGGACTTGGGTCTGGATGGTTTGAAAAGCTATATCAAAACCATCGGACTGTTTAACAGCAAAGCGGAAAACGTCATCAAAACCTGCCAGCAGTTAATCGACAAACATGGTGGTGAAGTACCAGATGATCGCGAAGCGCTGGAAGCACTACCCGGCGTCGGCCGTAAAACCGCCAATGTTATTCTCAACACCGTTTTTAAACATCCGGTCATGGCCGTGGATACGCATATCTTTCGACTGTCGAACCGAACCGGTCTGGCGAAAGGCAAAAATGTCCGTGAAGTTGAAGATCGATTGATGAAGGTGATCCCGGACGAATTCAAACTTGATGCCCATCACTGGCTGATCCTGCATGGCCGCTATCATTGCAAGGCACGCAAACCGCTGTGCCGCACCTGTATCATCCGTGACCTGTGCCAATACGAGGACAAGACAGAATGACCCAATACGAAGTGGTTGGCATCGGCAACGCCGTCGTCGACGTGATCTCCCATGCNNGGCTGATCCTGCATGGCCGCTATGTTTGTACCGCCAGAAAACCGCATTGTGATCAATGCATCGTTACCGATTTATGTGATGAATACCGGCGTACTCAACGCCAGCGGAAAACAGCCTGATGGCCATTTTCAGTCAGGATCGTGATGCGTTACGCCAGCAATACCATGATGTATGGCAAAAAATGCAATCCGGACAAATACTTACCGCGCTCGAACAAATGATTGCCGATGTGATTGTGTTACATCCGGAATATCACAACCTGCTCTCCTCCCCGATTCAACCCGGTCAGGAGTATTTTGTGGAAAATGGGCAGACCAACCCCTATCTGCATATGGGCCTGCA
>NZ_DFTU01000051.1:15650-18359 GCF_002379485.1 Methylophaga sp. UBA4204
CCCTATCTGCATATGGGCCTGCATATTGCGGTGCTTGAACAGCTTTCCACTGATCGTCCAGCCGGAATCGTACAGGCCTATCAGCGGCTAATCGCCCAAACGGCTGATGAGCATAAAGCACAGCATATGATGGTTGACTGTCTGGCAGAACAGTTGTGGTTGGCCCAGCAAAACCAACAACCGCCATCCGAAACCGCTTATCTCAATGCACTTCAACGTTTAACGGAGAAATAGTTATGCAAGCATTACAATTTCACCATGCAACCGGCCCCGCCCAACGTGTTCAAAAAGAAATGCCCAAAGCCACGGGTTACGATGTTGTGGTCTCAGTAGAAGCTGTCGCGGTTAATCCGGTGGATCTGAAAGTGAAATCAACTATTCAGGATGCCTCCAATGGCAAAACCATCGGTTGGGATGCTGCTGGAATCATCACTGACGTTGGCGAACAATGTCAGAACTTTCAGGTGGGGGATAAAGTCTTCTATGCCGGTGATATTGGCCGTGATGGCTGTTACGCAACTCATCAACTGGTGGATTCACGGATTATTGCCAAAGCGCCAAAATCATTGCAGCCCCATCAGGCAGCTGCGTTACCACTCACAGCTTTGACAGCTTGGGAGTCGCTGTTTGATCGACTGAAAATTGATGCAGAAAAAGATAGCGATAAAACCTTATTAATTATTGGCGCTGCCGGTGGTGTCGGATCGATGGCGATTCAGCTGGCAAAACAACTCACCAGCCTCAAGGTGGTTGCCACGGCATCACGGCCAGAAACACAAAAATGGTGTAAAAAATTAGGTGCGGATGTGGTGATTAGTCACAAAGGTGAGTTGAAAGATAATTATCAGGCAGCAAATTTGCCAGCTGCAGATTATATTCTGTGTCTGAATGACAGTGATTATTACTACCCGCAAATGGTTGAACTGATTGCACCTCAAGGGTTAATCGCCCTCGTGGTCAGCTTCCAGCAACCAGTGGATTTGAACCTGTTAAAAAACAAAAGCGCCGGTCTGGTATGGGAGTTTATGTTTACCCGTCCTAATATGAAAACAGCTGATATTCAGCAACAGGGCTATATTCTGCAACGTATTGCAGAGATGGCTGATTTAAACCAGTTACAACCTGTTTCGCAGCAGCATTTTGATCAGTTAACGCCACAAACACTTGATCAGGCTCATCATTTATTAAGCCTGGGTCAAACAATCGGAAAAATCACGCTTGGAGCGCTATCTGATACATAGCGCGGCTGAACATATGCCCGTATAATTAATGCCACTATTATGGAGTCAGAGGTAAACCATGCAATCTTCTAATACACCAAAGTACCTGATCGGCAGTTTAATTGTTGTCGGGGTATTGTTTTTAATCGCTAATTTAATTTTGTCGAATATGCTGTCTATTGCCGACAATGTAGTCGAACCTGAGCCCATGGATGCTGAAGCAATTGCAGAGCGATTAAAACCAGTAGCCAAAGTAAACATTGGTGAAGAACAGGTTGCAGAGGCTCCCACAGCTGAGGAAACTGAGGCTGCAGATGATGCTGCCGATGCTAGCGTCGGTAAACAAGTTGTGACTCAGGTTTGTGCGGTCTGCCATTCAACCGGTATGATGAATTCGCCCAAAATTGGTAATGCAAATGATTGGGCTCCCCGTATCGAAAAAGGCATGGATACTCTCTATACTCATGCTATCAACGGTTTTAATATGATGCCGGCACGTGGTGGCAATCCAAAACTGAGTGATGATGAAGTTAAGGCTGCCGTCGACTACATGACCTCATCGGCTGAATAACCGATAAAAATATTAGTCCGTGAGCACCGAACATATTCGGTGCTCACGGATAACTGAAAACTCAGCGAGTAAAATTTAATCATTCTAAGCCACATGCTGAAACGATTATCGTCTAGCATCGACAGGGATCACATTAGCCGCCATGAGCTTACTCAGTTTTAATCTTCCCTTAGCCGCACTCCTCCCATTTGCAGCCGCTCCACTTGCTGCATGGTCTACCCGATACAATCGATTGGCTTCTGCCTGGGTAGCTGGACTGACAACATTGTTAACCTTGGCGATTCTATTCCCGTCCATGCAAGCTGTATTTGCTGGCGAAACCCTCATTCAACAATGGTCATGGCTACCAGCTATTGGTTTTAACATTGCCTTCAGGCTTGATGGCTTAGCGCTGTTATTTGCCTTGCTGATTCTGCTGATCGGTCTGCTTGTTATTTTTTATGCTCGCTACTACCTGTCAGCCAAAGATTCTATGGGGCGGTTTTACGCCTATATGCTGATGTTTATGGGCTCTATGCTGGGCATCGTATTATCTGAAAACCTGTTGCAACTGGTCGTATTCTGGGAACTCACCTCAATAACGTCATTCCTGCTGATCAGTTATTGGCAGCATCGTCAGGATGCCCGTCAAGGTGCGAGAATGGCCTTAGCGATCACCGGCGCAGGTGGTTTGGCCTTATTGGGTGGCGTGTTATTACTGGGCCATATTGTTGGCAGTTATGAACTGACTCAAGTGCTGGCGTCGGGCGATTTAATCAGAGGTCATGATTTATATCTGCCGACATTGCTACTGATTTTGCTGGGGGTATTCACCAAATCAGCGCAGTTTCCATTCCATTTCTGGCTGCCGCATGCGATGGCTGCCCCTACCCCGGTCTCAGCTTATCTGCATTCTGCCACTATGGTGAAAGCCGGTAT
>NZ_DFTU01000051.1:18460-18920 GCF_002379485.1 Methylophaga sp. UBA4204
TTTTTCCCGGCTTTATCGGGTACCCCGGAATGGAGCTGGCTGGTCGGTACGGCCGGTATGCTGACCTTGTTGATCGGTGCCTATGTCGCTTTATTCAAGCATGACCTGAAAGGCCTTTTGGCCTATTCAACCTTAAGTCATCTGGGACTTATTACCCTGTTATTTGGCTTTGGCAGCCAAATGGCACTGGTGGCAGCGATTTTTCATATCATTAATCATGCAACCTTTAAAGGCTCACTGTTTATGGTCGCCGGTATTATCGACCACGAATCCGGTAGCCGTGATATGCGTAAACTGAACGGTCTGTTCAAAATGATGCCGCATACGGCAATGCTGGCCATGATCGCCGCCGCCGCCATGGCCGGTGTCCCATTATTAAATGGTTTTTTAAGTAAAGAGATGTTTTTTGAACAGGCGATCAGCGCGTCAGATACCACACTGGCAGCTTGGACCATTCCGG
>NZ_DFTU01000009.1:0-3613 GCF_002379485.1 Methylophaga sp. UBA4204
AATGGGGTGAGATACATGGATGTATCTAACAAAAGGCGCTCCTCGTGCCTTGATTGACGCTTTTTCAGTTCACAACAGAGGCGGAGATGAAAGATAAACAAGCCCTAGGAAAAAATGACAAAAAACGCTTACAGCGTCATTATTAAACTGTAGCTATCAGAATTTAGGTTTGAAATGGATAGATTTTCAACGATTGGCATCATTCTGTTATTGATTCTGGCAATTGTCGGTGGATATATGACAGGCCTCTTTGCCGGCTATCTGTTTGACTTGGGAAAACGCCGTCTGGGAAAAACGCTAACGGTTTTGCTCAATTTAGTGTTTTATGTGGTGCCGCTCTGGGCTTTATTGGGTATAGCCTCTGAAGATGGCCTGCTGTTTTTTTATCTGTTACTACTGGTTTTTTATTATCTGGGTATTCGTGATTCAAAGCACCCAGCTGTAAAAGACGATAAACCGGATAAAAACTATGAACCTTATGATTAGGGTTGTTTATCCTTGTCTTATTTCTTGCCTTTTTCTTCTGAGGCTATGACAATCAAATAGAGTCATTTTTTGTATAGAGATGCTTTCAAGGTAAATTATTTCTTGAAAGGGGGAGGCAGGGTGAAAACAACGATTTTTCCCGGCACTATCAATGGTCTGTTGAATCTGCTGTTGACCACCTCGCTCTATTATTTATTTGTCCGACTGGGTCTTACCTGGTTTTCCTTTCCCCCTGGCAATATCAATTTATTGTCGCTTTCATCCGGTATCGGGCTGGTAATGTGCCTTTTGTGGGGAGTGCGTGCGTTTCCGTTTATTGTAATGGCAACATTTGCAGCCCATTTTCCACTCATAGTAGAAAACACGTTTCACCACAACTCGCTGTATATTATTGTCGCTTCATTGATCATGGGTGGGGAGAGTGTTTTTGGAATGTTGCTTATGCGTCGATTTCTGCCCTACGGCGTAAGCAGACCCCATCATTTACTTAAATTTCTGTTGTTACTTTGTGGCCTTGTTCCGGCGTTATCAGCGTTATTGATAGGCACCAATCTGCTGTTAAATGGATATATTGAAGCTGAAAAGTTTATAGACCTTTATATTACTCTGCTAATTGCCCATGCCTTGGGGATACTGCTGATTTATCAGGTCTTTACAGGGTTTGCACATAGCCCGGCGGTGCAGCTAAGCGAATTAAATAAGCTGTGGTCAGGGGCAGCGATAATCGGATTAATCGTAATATTGGCTGCTACCGTTTATGGGCCATTAATATTTTTGCTGTTACCAGTTATGGTGATGATGGCTATTTATTTGAAACTGGTTTTTATCAACTTGTTCAGTAGCCTGTGCTTTGTGATTGTTATCAGCATTATGGCTTTTGATAACAGTGTGTTTTTAACAAATAATTATCAATTTACTTTGACCGGTTTGATTGCTTACATATTTTCCAGTGCATTGGCTGTATTTGTTATCGCTATACAACAAAACCAAATTAATCTGACGATGGCTTCACGTCAGGCCTGGAAAAAAGCGGCTGAGCGTGATCCGTTAACTTGCCTGTCAAACCGGCGTGCCTTTATGCCCCGATTGAAAACTGAACATGCCAGAGCCGTGCGTACAGGGAGAAGCTATTGTCTCGTTATCTGGGATATTGATGATTTCAAATTAATTAATGATACCTATGGTCATGATTATGGGGATGTCGTTTTAAAGAAACTGGCTGACATTCTGCGTGACAACTGTCGTGATATTGACTTCCCCGCTCGGATCGGCGGCGAGGAGTTTGCGGTCATTCTTCCAGAGTGCAGCAGTGAGGAGGGTGAGTTGGCGCTGGAGCGCTTTCGCAGTGAGGTGGAATCTACCCGATTTATAGCGCCAGATGGAAAATTATTACAGATAACTATCAGTATTGGTATCGCAAGCTTCAAAAGGTCGTATAAGTCTGAAATGGCTTTAATGTCGGATGCGGATAAGGCATTGTATCAAGCTAAATCACAAGGAAAGAATCAAATACATGTATTTTGATATACGGCCCGATAGACAACGGAGTTATTCTTGAAAACGATATTCCATCGAACACAGATTATTGCTGTACTGCTAATGCTTTTGTGTTTGATTCTGGCGCTGATACCTTTTGAGTCAAATGCGGGGGCTCAATTAGGCCATATGCTCAGGATCACACTTACCGTCTATGCGATTGCCCGGGGATTAAATGCGGTTATTTCAGCGGCACAAGGCACTGAATTATCGATCGAACCAATGGGGGTGGGTCTGACATTGACTCCTGGCGAAATTCTGGACCCCCTGAATGATTTGATCGAGCAGTTTTCAAGCGTTTTATTAGTGGCTTCTGCATCGCTGGGCATTCAGAAAATCCTGTTAGCAGTTGGTGATATTGACATTTTGTGTTGGGCAATAGCGGGTTTTGCTGCCATCGTTTTACTTCTGTTGTTATGGCAGAAACTTCCTGACCGATGGTCTTCCATGCTGTTTAAGATGGTGTTGATCATGACCTTATTACGTTTGGCGATTCCGGTCACTATAGTCGCTTCCAATCAATTACAGCTCTGGCTGGAGCAAGATAGACAGGATGCCATTGCTATTTTGCATAGCACACAGCAAGAAGTAGCTGAGATTCAGCCTGAGTCAGATGATTCCGAACGCGGCTGGTATCAGGGATTCAAAGATAACCTGGACATTAAAAACAGATTACAAAGTATTGAGACCAAAGCAGAACAGGGGATAAATGCGGCCATCTATTTGTTGGCTGAATTTGTATTGATAATGCTGATTTTGCCTATTGGTTTTTTATTTATAGCCTGGCGATTAATAGTCCGAATAACCAGATAACAGATGAAATAGCTATTTCAGAAAGCCGAGTCCTGAAGCAAGCTTTAATTGTCTCTCAAGACAACGTCGTGTCCGCTGGTACATTGAAGTGTTATCGGTGAGCCAACAGCAAAAAGTGATCAAATACACCCCGGTTAGCACTGTTTCATCCACTGCTCGCCATGGTAATGTCGAGTGCTGATCTGATGCTTCACGCAGCCATTGCACAGTACGACTGATTCGTAGTAATGCAGGAATCTGAATATGAAGATGCCCCGGTTCCAGTTTATTTGAAATCATTTGCCGGGTTACTTTTTGATTGATTGCAAGTGGTTCCAACCATGCCATCATCAAGCGATGAAATTTTTGCTGATTATTTAATGTTGCAAATACACTGGATTGCATCACCTTCAGCATATTCTGATCGGCACGATCAAACCAGGCGTCACCGATTTGTTCTTTTTCAGCAAAGCAATAATAAATATCGGCAAGTGAAATATTGAGTTGGGCAGCAATTTCGGACAAACGTACTGACTCCCATGAAGAATGAGAAGCCAGGCTGACAGCAGTGTTAACAATGGCTTCATACAATTCGGAGTCTTGGTTCATCATATTTTCCTTCCCGCTAACAGGATTTAACAAACACGCTCAGCATAACGCATAAAAACTATAGGCAAAAAAAAGCCCCGAACTTGTCGGGGCTTCTTAGGTTTCGCTTAACTGCAAATTAACGGTTGCAGATGTACATTGTTACTTCAAAACCGAAACGCATATCTGAATATTCTGGTTTAGTCCACAT
>NZ_DFTU01000009.1:3684-3961 GCF_002379485.1 Methylophaga sp. UBA4204
CAGATGTACATTGTTACTTCAAAGCCGAAACGCATATCTGAGTATTCTGGTTTAGTCCACATGTCGATTTCTCCTGTTAAAAGTGAAATTACTTTTTACAATTCAAATAATACACCTGTACTAATGTAATCAAATAAGCATTTACCCCGTTGCCACTCAGGATTTTCCTGAATCAACGAATCGCTTCACCACTGGCATTAAGAATTTTAACTTCACGTTGTGGAAATGGGATTTCAATTTCATGCTGTTTTAACGCATCCCAAATCATTAACAATAA
>NZ_DFTU01000004.1:0-675 GCF_002379485.1 Methylophaga sp. UBA4204
ATGAAAGATCAACAAGCCCTAGACTGAAGCGGATATCCTGATTTAGTCGGATATCCGCTTTTGATTATTCTGTATCAGCTTCCTGATTGGCTACTGTAATCGCTTCTTCACGTTGTTCGATAGCCATGGTTTCCAGCAGTTTACCCATTGATTGCATCAGCCAGTAACAGGCGTATATCCGGTCATAATAGACTTCGGTATATTCAATTCCGGCGCTAAGCAATTCATTCTCAGTATCTAATAAATCAACTAAGGTACGTTGCCCCACGCGAAACTGGGACGCATACGCTTCACGGGTTTTTTCGGCAGCTTCAACCCGTTGCTGTAATCCCGGTAAACGATTGTTAGCATTTACCAATGCATTCCATGCCAGGCGAACATCCAGCCCAATTTCCCGTTTTGCCCTATTAATCAGCTCTTTTTGCTGTTCACTCAAATGTTCAATTTGTTCTACCCGGGCCATATCTGCGCCGCCATTCAACAGGTTATATTGCAGGCGGAACATCGCATAGAGACCTTTATCTTTGCCTGGCTCACCATCAAGATTGTTATTTGCTGACGCACCCAAATCCAAATCGATACGAGGATGAAACGCAGATTTAGCCGCATTTTCCTGGGCCAGAGAGGCTTCATGATCCGCCAGTGCGCTGCGCAGAGTTGGATGCTGGTTGTAGG
>NZ_DFTU01000004.1:736-19645 GCF_002379485.1 Methylophaga sp. UBA4204
GTGCGCTGCGTAGCATTGGATGCTGGTAGTAGGCAATGTTTATCGCATCATCCAGCGTGGCAGGTGCTTTGTCGCAGCAATCATCACCGGGGTTACTCAGATCTTCCGGCATTGTTCCAACAACCCGTTGAAAATTGGTTCGGGCATCTTCGATATTGCCAAGTTGTGATTCAAGATTTGACTTTGCCAAAGATAAACGTGCCTGGGCCTGTTCAACATCGGCCTGACGGCCTACCCCGCTCTCAGCCCGTTGCTGGATCTGAGAAAAAATCGTTTCATGCGATTGCAGATTGGTTTGGGTCAGTTCCAAAAGATCCTGTCGACGCAGAACATCAAGATAAGCTTCAATTGCCTGCAAGCTGGTGCGTTCAGAAATATCCGTTACGGCATACCCGGCAGAGTCGGCAGCGGCGGAAGTACGATCGACCTCACTTTTGGTATAAAAGCCATCATATAACATTTGTTTTGCGGTAATGCTGGCCTCGCCTCGCGTCAGCGTCTCGCTGCCGGGGCGTGTAGCGGGATTCTTGGTATATTCACGCCCATATCCCAAATTCAGGTCAACTTTTGGAGCGTAACCTGCACGCGCTTGGTCAATTGTTTTATTCACACTCAATCGACGATATGCTTCGGCCAGAATTTCAGGGTTGCTTTGAATGGTCTGCTCGACGGCCTGAACCAGCGTTTGCGCCAGAATTGTCGGAGAAAAAGCCGTTACACCTGTCAACAAAGTGGTGCTAAGCGCGAGTACTTTAATTTTTCTGTTCATCTATCCAACACTCCATCAGCGAACGTCTATTTCAACACGTCGATTTCTTGCTTCAGCAACTTCATCGGCAGTCTCAATTAACAGCTCCGATTCGCCCATACCTTTGGTTGTAATGATATTTTCCGGAATGCCACGTCGTATAAGTTCCTGGCGACCCCTCTGTGCGCGACGTTCTGACAAGCCAATATTATATTGTTCAGACCCCATAGTATCAGTATGTCCGATAACAATCGCTTCAGCAATTTGTCTCGCTTTTATTTCATCAAAGACTTTTTGAGCCTCTGTTTCTGATTCTGGAGTAAACGTGCTGGTATCAAAGATGAAATACAGACGGGCGCGATAAGGTTCTGCAGGTAAAGCGGCCATCGCAGGTTCCATTTCAGGATCTGCTTCTACCGGCGGTTTGGCACAAAACGGTGATTCGCCCTCTGTCAGCACCATAGGTGCTTCGATCTCTTCTCGCATTTCGGAAGTAGGTGTTTCCGGACCAAATGAATTGACAGCACTGCTGTAACCGCTACATCCGGTGATGAATACGGGAAGTAACAAAAAAGATATCATTCGGAATATATGTGTCAGCATCATGGCGCTTCTTTAGTAAGTGGATCGACTTTTACTGATAATGTTGAACATGAAGCCGTCAGCGTCGTCGTTGGTGTATGGACTTTTACTGCATCCAGTCTTTTGGCAGTCAATTGGCCACCAACTAATGCCAGCGTTCCATTAACAATAGATAAATCTGCCTGTCCTTGTTGTGATTGATTATCAAAATGATAACTGTCAATCGAAAAACGGGTGTTGGGGCCAGCACCGATACGGGTATTGTCGTTAAACAAAATCCCTACACTGCTATTGTTATCGGTATGCAATGCATCATCAATAAAGACTTCATCTCCCAAGCCAACTTTAACAAATTCACCGGCACGAATTAACTGCACATCACCCAGCAGTGTTTTTACCACACCCACACTTTGAGCATACCCTGTCGAGCTAAAAAGCAGAGTGAATGATAATAAAGCTAAAACTATTTTTTTAGGCACCATATCTCTCAGAACCATCCATTGGTTACAGCCGTTATAAAGAAGTCTAACGTTTGATTTAAACACTATAAAAGACGAGATTGCTCTAAATCACATGAATCACAAAATGGTCAGATTCATGGTTTATTCAAAAAGATTCCGCCAATACAATGTGAACTCTGTCACATTTTTTTCGAGATGACTATATTTAACAGAAAAAAAAGCTTATGAATTCAATTTCTTCAAACCAATAAACACGACACCAATTAATAATCGTTTCTTTTGGATTGACTGTTAGCCACATTATCGGCATAAATAGCATCTGGGTGAAGAAAAAATACAATAACAAAATGTAGCTCCAAACAGAGTAGGCGGCTTAATTGACGGTAAAAATTTACCAGGCAATTCGGTCAGCTTGCTTGCTCTGGTCTTAAAGATTGGGTTTCCCTAATTCTTTTTACACATTCATTTTTCTAAGGAATTAACATGAAAATTACAGCTGTATTTTTATCTTTGTTTTTTATCTTTGGACTTGCTGCTTGCAACACGATTGGAGGCATAGGCGAAGATGTAGAGGCTGCCGGTGGTGCAGTCGAAGAATCAGCAGAAGAAAATAAAAACTACTAGTTTTACCTGCTTTTTCAACTAATCTACTTAGTTAAGTTAAAAGAAAAAAGCCCTGCTGACATAACGTTCCGCAGGGCTTTTTTATCGCAATTTTAATGTTTCAAAATCACATATAACGCATGAATAATGCCTGGAATGAATCCGAGCAATGTCAACAAAATACTTAACCAAAAATGTCCTTTAAAACCAACTTCCAGGAACACCCCTAACGGCGGCAGTAAAATAGCGAACAGAATTTTGATTGGATCGGTCGCGGTAAAAGCCATATTGATTTCCTTTATTTTGGTTCGTCGATAAATTGCACCAGCAATCAGTATAGACACACTTCACTGATCCACATTAACCTGTGTTTAATTAAAATCCGGACGATTACGTTGTTAGCTACAGGTCGGCTCAACTCTGCCAGATTTTTATCAGATAGAAATCGATAAGGATAAACACGTGGATAAACCCGAAGATAATCAAAAACCTTCGCTAGATGATGAAACACTTGAACTTGCGCAACAGCTGTTTGAACTGGCACGACATGGTAATACTGAAGCATTAGAAAAACCGCTGGAACTGGGACTGGCCCCCAATATTCGCGACAGCAATGGCAACAGTCTGTTAATGCTGGCGACCTATAATGGTCACGAAGCAATGACCCGACTGTTACTGCAACATGGTGCGGATCCTGAACTTGCGAATTTACGCCACCAAACACCGCTGGCTGGAGTAGCTTTTAAAGGTTATGTAGATATTGCTCAAATATTGATAGAGCATGGTGCGGACGTTAATGCCACCACTCCTGATGGAAAAACACCACTGATGTTTGCGGCTATGTTTAACCAAACAGCAATCATGGAGTTATTACTCTCTCATGGCGCTAATGCTGATTTAAAATCTGCCGAAGGTATGACGGCAATGAGTCTGGCGCAATCAATGAATGCCCAGGACAGTATTCAGCTATTATCCGATCGCTAGTCTTTGCACCTAAACATAATTTTTTCTTATACGCTTCATAAAAATATCTAACTTCTTTTTATCCAAAAAATATGCCTAAACTGCCTATGGTTTTTATTCAGGCAAGGGCGTGATTTTGGCTTAAATCAGTTTCAGCGCCAATCCTGCTTCAAAAAACCTCTGATTTGCAAAGATAAAAAGGTAGGCTTATGGCGTTAATATCAATGCGACAACTGCTGGATTATGCTGCTGAACAACAGTTCGCGATTCCGGCTTTCAATGTCAGTAACATGGAGCAGGTCCAGGCTATTATGCAGGCAGCTGACGCCGTAGACAGTCCTGTTATTCTGCAGGGATCGGCCGGTTCACGTTCTTATGCCGGTGAACCATTTCTCCGCCATTTGATTCTAGCTGCGATAGAACAATATCCACATTTACCTGTTGTGATGCATCAGGATCATGGAGCCGAGCCTGCGGTCTGTGCACGCTCTATCCAATCCGGCTTTAGCTCAGTGATGATGGATGGCTCTTTGATGAGCGATATGAAAACACCTTCATCTTTTGACTATAACGTCGACGTCACCCGTAAAGTGGTCGAAATGGCCCATGCCTGTGGAGTTTCTGTAGAAGGCGAACTAGGCTGTCTGGGCTCACTGGAAACCGGCATGATGGGTGAAGAAGACGGACATGGTTCGGATGACAAGCTGGATCACAGTCAGTTATTAACTGATCCTGATGAAGCGGTTGAATTTATCAGACAGACCCATGTCGACGCGCTGGCTGTGGCCATTGGTACCAGCCATGGCGCCTATAAATTCAGTAAGCCACCGACTGCTGATGTGTTAGCCATCAGTCATCTGCAAAAGTTGCAACAACGTTTGCCAAATACCCACTTTGTCATGCATGGCTCCAGCTCGGTACCACAGGATTGGCTGCAAATCATTAACAATTACGGTGGTGATATTGCTCAAACCTATGGTGTGCCGGTTGACGAGATCGTCTCCGGTATTAAATTTGGCGTACGCAAAGTCAATATTGATACCGATTTACGTATGGCTACCACCGGTGCAATTCGTCAATATCTGGGTCAGCCGGAACATGCCAGCGATTTTGATCCACGTAAATTCTATAAAGCCGCTACCACAGCAATGCAGGCGATCTGCCAATCCCGTTATGAAGCTTTCGGTAGTGCAGGACATGCCAGCAAAATCAAAGTGATTTCACTGGAAAAAATGGTGAAACGTTATGCCTCAGGAGAGCTTTCCCCCAAAGATCTCTGATTTATCTCCGTAACAAATCTCTGCCTTTTTTGGCATTGGCAGTAAATGGCGTAACCGTTTTTTAAGGATAACAACCATGAAGCCACATATCAGCTTGACCCAATTTATTATTGAGCAACAACGCAGCATCCCCAACGCATCTGGCGATTTCACCATGCTGCTTAGTGATATTGCCAGTGCTTGCAAGCGTATTACTCATGCCGTCAGTCGTGGTGCAATGACGGGTCAGCTTGGCAGTGCCGAAAGTGAAAATGTGCAAGGTGAAACCCAAAAGCAGTTGGATATTATTACCAACGACATCATGGTTGATGCTCTGGAGTGGACCGGCCATCTTAGTGGCATGGTCTCTGAAGAAATCGATGAGCCGATTGTCATACCTGGGCACTTCCCCAAGGGAAAATATCTCGCTCTGTTTGACCCATTGGATGGTTCATCAAATATTGATATCAACCTGACCGTAGGCACTATCTTTTCAATATTAAAGGGCCGCGAAGGTCGTAATGCCAGCCTGGAAGATTTTCTGCAACCAGGCAACCATCAGGTTTGTGCGGGGTTTGTTTTATATGGTCCTTCAACCTTGATGATTCTCACCACAGGGCATGGTGTTAATGGCTTTACTTTGGATCCGGATATCGGGGAGTTTGTGCTGACCCATCGCAATATGACCATTCCCGAAGATTCGCAGGAATTTGCCATCAATATGTCCAATCAGCGTTTCTGGGAAGCGCCTGTGCAACGTTACATTGATGAATGCATGCGAGGCAGACAAGGCCCTCGCGGCAAGGATTTTAATATGCGCTGGGTCGCTTCTATGGTCGCTGAAGCGTATCGAATTCTGACCCGAGGCGGCATCTTCCTTTACCCACTTGATCAGCGTGAGCCAGACAAAGGTGGCAAGTTGCGTTTGATGTACGAAGCCAATCCAATCGGCTTTATTATTGAGCAGGCCGGAGGTCTTTGCTCCACTGGCCGACAACGCATTCTGGATATTCAGCCTGAGAGTATTCATCAACGTATACCGGTCATTCTCGGCTCAAAAAATGAAGTTGAACGGGTGGTTGATTACCATCAGCAAGCGTAAACAGTACCAGTGATCCAAACCGTTTTATCTAAGGTGTAAACATTATGCGTAAACCATTGGTGGCCGGAAATTGGAAAATGAACAATCCAACCGAAAGCCCACGAACATTACTCCAGAATATTTTACACAGCGCCCATATGCTTGACAGCATCCTGTCCAGCAGTGAAAACGCCCTACCAATAGATATCGCTCTGTTTCCGCCATCAGTGTATCTCAGAGAAGCACAGGAAGTGCTGTCCGGTTCCAGACTTCAATGGGGCACCCAAAATGTCTCTGCCTATGATGAAGGACCTTATACCGGTGAGATTTCGGCTTCGATGATTAAAGGCTTTGGCTGTCACTACGTTTTAATTGGCCACTCAGAACGTCGTTGCCTGTATGAAAAGCTGGAACTCGATCAGTATGTTTTAGATCAAATTGTCGCTGAAAAATATGCCCAGGCAATCAACAATGATCTCACTCCAATTATCTGCATCGGCGAAACAGAAGATGACTATGAATCAGGCAAGACGGAGGAAGTGATTGCTCGCTTACTGGATATTTTAATTGCTCATAAAGGGCCAAAAGCATTAGCCAATGTAGTGCTGGCCTATGAACCTGTATGGGCTATCGGCTCCGGCAAATCTGCTACACCGGAATGGGCTCAGAGTGTACACAGCTTTATGCGTCAGCGAATTGCCAAACATGACCAGGCCAGCAGTGAAACTGTTCGAATTATTTATGGTGGTAGCGTCAAAGCCCATAATGCTGCGGCAATCTTCTGCCAAGCAGATGTTGACGGCGGCCTTATCGGTGGCGCTTCACTCGACGCCGAGGAATTTATCCAAATCTGTTTTGGTGCGACTCAATCCTACACTTGCCAGCCTGGCCATATGAATATCCCACCAGAACTCGAAGCTGGGACTAACAAGGGATTATGAACTTGAGAATAAAGCTTCTGGAATCCTGTTTTAAGGTGGGTTTTCCCAAAACCTCTCGTAATAAGTAACAGTGTTGTGGTCTATTAGTGAAATAACACCATAAATTTGACTCTTCTTGCTATGGATTACAGTAATTACAGCAGGCTGGATTTCCATTTAAATTTTTAAGCTCTGACTCACTGTAACCACATGATTTGCAACAACTCACCAGCGCCTTGACTTCATTGGTAGGCTGGCCGCATAACGCACAAGTCGGTCCAAATTCTCTAACGTCAGGCCAAAAATCCATTTCTGCACAATTCGGACATTTACTCTGTAGCCGCTCTGCGAGGTTTAAAGCAGCTTTTTGCAGCATAATCTGTCTGAGTGGAGAATTCATTGCTCTGAGATCAGGTGTCAGATAAACAGGCCATTCTGTATAGGGTGTTTGATGTATAGCAATAACTTCGGTGTCTGAGAGTCCTTTCAAAATGCCATCCGGGCAGGTAAGTATCCATTTCTGTCTCTCAAAGTCAGCCAATTTTTGTTTCAAATCTTCTAATGACTCTGCAGTTAGCTCCCTAAGTGGTGTCGGCCCCTCAGCTTGGGCAAAAATTATCAGTTCTGGTTCTTTCTGAAACAGGCAAATTATTTCCTGATTCCAGCTCATAAAGCCCTCCAGCGGACCACCACCAAAGCTGCCTTCGCTACCGAGTCCAACGTTAATACCACTCAGTTCTACTGCTTTTTTGGCTTTTACTAAGGCACATTCTCTGGGAGATAATTTTCTGGGTATTTCCCCAGAGAAAGTGCCAAGCTGATCGGTATCAAAAAAGTCGATTTCTACCAGTTCGATACCAATCTCATACAAAACCGGTGCCAGTTGTTGAGATTTACGATGTTTGGTTAGAAGAGCTACCGTTTTCAAAAATAACCCTCCTGCTTTTTTCTCTCCATAGAGTTGGCCTGATCTTTATCCAGCATTCTGCCCTGCCGCTCACTGGTTCGTGAGTTCATCATTTCAATAATGATATCGCCCACTGTTTCAGACCGACTTTCAACCGCCCCGGTCTGGGGGTAACAACCGAGCGTTCGGAAGCGTATCCAGCGTTCTTCTATGCTGGCTTTTTCTGAGTCCGTGAGATAAGGCAAGACACGTTGATCATCAAGTCCCAGAATCTGGCCGGTTCCCTCATCCACCCATGAAAGTCTGGGTTTGGCGAAATAGAGTGGAACGATATCGATGTTTTCTTTGAAGATGTACATCCAGATATCCAGCTCAGTCCAGTTAGATAAGGGGAAAACCCGTACCGTTTCTTTGGAATTGATCCTGGTGTTGTAAATGTTCCAGAGCTCGGGACGCTGCGATTTCGGATCCCACCGATGTGAAGTGTTTCTGATTGAGAAGATTCTTTCTTTAGCTCTGGAGCGCTCTTCATCACGGCGAGCTCCGCCTAGTGCTGCATCAAAACCATGCTTATCCAGTGCCTGCTTGAGGGCGACCGTTTTCATCAAATCATTATAGATCACAGAACCAGAGGCAATCGGATGAACACCTTCGGCCAAAGCAGCCTCATTGATATGCACGATGAGATCCAGATCATGCTTATCAATCAGTCGATCACGGAAACTGGCCATTTCAGCGAATTCCCAGGTCGTATCAATATGTAACAGCGTAAATGGTACTTTGCCGGGTGCAAATGCTTTACGGGCGAGGTGCAGCATGACAGTTGAATCCTTACCGATTGAATAAAACATGCAGGGGTTTTCAAAACCAGCAGCCACTTCACGCATGATATGAATGCTTTCGGCTTCCAGTTGCTGTAGGTGGTTGAGTGTTTTCATTACACCAGCTCCCAGTAATCGGGACGATAACGTTCAATGCTGTTGTCATCATTCCAGCAAAACAGAAATAACCAGTTGTTATCCACTAGCTGTCGAACTGTTTCATGTGAGGCGATAACGTTTTCTATCGCCGCTTTTGGAGCAGCAATGTAAACGCAGAGTCTGAGTGGTTGATGACGCCATTCATTCCCGTCGTGGATTGACTGGAAAGGCAAGCCAATCCGCAAATCCCCGCCATTCCCCTCAAAAACCCCGATATGCTGATTCACTGCATTGTGAAGCAGCTTGTTACCACTACCGAAGAAGTCGTTATCAACCACGGACAAGTTGTATTGCATGTTTATCCAGTGCGTCACCACCATCGGTGCAGTCATGATCTGCTCCAGTAACGCGGCATCCGGATCCTGATGCCAGTCGTAATCATGCAGGAATGCTCGCCCATCAAGTGGCAATGCTCGAGTCCTGTCACGTGGTGCCACAATAAACACGGCGTTGTTGGCTAGTCCCCATTCAGGGCGGACTTCTGACCAGTCTCTGGCACGATTTGACAGCGCTTTCTCCAGTTTCTTGTCATCAAGCTCCTGCAGTCCCGCCTCTATCGTCGCTGCGCGTTCACGACGCGTAGCGTTGGAAGCCTGTTTCAACCAAGCCTCGATATCAGTGTCGATTTCCCCGAAGCAACTCACTTCATCCGTAGTTGTGTTATGCAAACCGGCAACAAAACGTGTCTTTTTGGGAATCTGAATGCCCTCTTCTACCAGCTTCTGTCTTATTGACGCGTCATTGAGCAGACTCGCCAGTACTCGCACATTGACCTCACCGGTCTGCCCGCCACAGGCACCGCAATCGAGACCCGAGGCATGGAGATTATTGCGCGTCTCACTGCCATGACCTAGCAAGAGTACGGTCGGAGCAAACTGCCGGGTAAGCCCCATGCCTTTCAGTACGCCACTGACCAGACTGGTTTTCTCTTCAAGACTGAGGGGCTGGTCCTGGCTCAGTAGTTCCCAGTCATGATGGTGACTGAGTGAATCAATCAGGTTCTCTTTTTTCTTGCGGAGAAAATTGTCCTTAAGTAGCTTGAACGCATATGTCCAGCCCACAGTTTCGACCATGGTGAACGCCGATACGGAGGAGTTGCCCCAACTCTTCCAGTGGCTCAGCGTGTATAGGTTGTGAAGCTGATCCTGACGCGCTTTTTTCTCACTGACCTTGATGGCCGGTGCAACCAGACCGGGTAACTGAGGACGCACTGTCGGTGTGTCTGCAGGCTGATAACTGATTGGCAGCCCATAGAATCCGGCAAAGCCGATGGTCTGAATTGCCTGACTCTGATTTTCAAGTGATCTTCTGAAACGTTCGGAACGAACGTCAATGCAGAATGCTGCCTGCAACACTGGGGTAGCCTGACCGGGCCGTGCTGGAGTTTTCAAAATCTTGTGCAGCTTTTTCTGGTATTCCAGTTCCGCTGCATGCATCCAAACCCAAAAAAAACGAAGATGCTCTACATGCTCATCAATGAGTTCGTTGATTTGGAACTTCTGTTGTACCCATCGTGCCTTCAGTGTACGAAAGTCTGTTTTCGTCTCTTTATTTTTTAACTGACGCCATACGATAAGATCCCAGGCCATTCTGATGGCAAGTAGAGACTCCACATACTGGCTTTCCTGTCTCAGTAATGTCTTTTCCCAACGCTGCCATGAGAAGTAACTGGCCCAGCCGTTGATACTTAGCAACAGCATATGTGCGTAAAGCTCCAGTTCGTAGGGGCCGAGTTCAAATTCAGCCGCAACTTCTGCAAACAGGCTTTCAAAATCACCAGGCAGGTCTAAAAACGCTTCCCGAAGATGTTTTTCGCCCATCAGCAAGGACATTCCGTAATCATGCGTGGTGAAATCAAGCCAGCGGGAATAAAGGCTTTCCAGGTTATCTGTATGTTGATTAATAAATTCGCCACAAAACTGACTGATTTGATGCACCGTTTCATCCTGCCAGCGCATCTTGTGGTGATCTCGACTCAAATCTGCAATTTCAGCAATACTTAGCCAGACATCAGGCCCGGGCTGTTTCAAACCCGCTTTCAGTGATTCGATATCGGTTGTTGTTTTATAGGCTTTTGCCGCTGTCGTCAGCGATGAGTCCGAAATCTCGCCCTTGTCATAACGGGTTAGTAATTCATCTGCAGACAAGGTCGTTTTGACGTCAGCCAGAGCCGCGAGCCTGGCGGAAACCAACTCTATGGGATGATGACGACATTCCCATAAGGCATTAACAGCGATGAAACGATCTAAAGGCCAGCTGGGCGCAATCAGGGCGCAGGCATTGTGGATGGCTGAAAGTTGTTCACTACTCGCTTCATTGACCGACTCTGCTTTTGCTTCAATCATACCCATGACTCCTCTATAGATTGTTGTTCCGTCTTGCTTTGCTTGATTTTGGGACGCAGTACGACCGGCCAGAGCTGAAGGGTCAGCCGCGTCATCATTTCATCCAGATATAAGCCGGAAAATAACCAGCGATAGAGGGTTTGTGTCTGTTTGGCCTGAGGAAAAAGCCTTATCTGCACGGTCAGCGCAAACAGGCACAAGAACAAGATCATCAGCCAGATATCCATGGCTGAGAACATGTTGGTGTGAGTTAATGATGAAAACATATTCCCGAGCAAAGACTTCCCAGCCAAATAGAAACCCAACAAACCAGCAGCGATGACCAGCGCCGGTAACCAAGCCCGTTTATTGCTTTGGTTAAACGCCGAAACCAGATACAGAGCTAGCGCTGTATTGACCAGCAGCCAGACACTGAGTGGCCCGTCATAGCTTGTTAACAATGGAATAGCGGCCGTAACGGCGACGGCCAGAGAGAGACAGATAACAGCACTTTCAAAACTGACCTTTTTCTGCGGTGCCAACTGCTTGAGACCAAAGTCATGGACTGCTTCGCCGGTGCTCAGGAAAGCATAGGCCTTGTACAGTGAGTGTGTAATCAAGTGCAGTAATGCCAGTTCATAAAGACCCAGCGCGCATTCAATCAGCATCAGTCCCATCTGGGCACAGGTAGACCAGGCAAGCCGGACTTTGATGCTGATTCTGGTCACCATCACCAGTGCACTTATCAACGTGCTCAGGCCAGCAACAATAATTAGCGTCCACTGGGCGACCGGTGCCAGTGCCATCAGTGGCGCAAAACTGATAAGCAGAAAACCACCCAGATTAATAATACCGGCATGTAAAAGCGCACTGATAGGCGTCGGTGCTTCAACAACCTGTATCAGCCAGCCATGCAGAGGCAGCTGAGCACACTTGATTAAGGCGGTTTGTGCAATCAGAAAAGCGGCCAGCTTTTCAATAAAACTCAACTCATATGTCGTCGCCAACCCCTGGTAATGGTCAAGTATGACGTTCAGCTGGAAAGTACCATGATGAGAATATAGCAGGAGGACAGCCCCCAGAAGACATGCCTCAGCCAGCCGCGCGAGAATGAATTTTTTATGTGCAGCAAAAACAGCACGTGGTCTATCAGGATAAAACAATAGCAAGCGATGGAAACATAGACTGATTGAGACCCACCCTAACCATAACAACAACAGATTATTACTCAGCACAACAACAGACACCGATGTCAGGCTCAGTAATAACCAGCGCCAGAACTTATGAGATTGCTTTTCTGAACGCATATAACCTTCAGAAAATTTAATAAGAATGATGGCCATGAAGCTGACCAGAAACAACACGGTAAGATTGATGGCATTAAGCCTTAAAAGATATTCTGAGTTTTGTTCCGTAATTCTAAAGAAAGCAATAGCCACCAGAATTGTGGATATACCTAAAGCAATTGAAATAGCTCGCAATAATATTTGCCGCTTGATTTCAGTCAGCCTAGGGTTACCTGCAATCAAGGCCCCTGCCGCTAAAACCAACGGAATAAGAATGGAAAAGAATTGATTCATAAACATACCTCCTTAGCTGGCGGAAGTATGTCAAACGCGATAACATAAATAAAATAGATATTTATTAATTAATTGATAAGTTTAACTTAACTATGGCTAAAATTAACTATCACCATCTCTTTTATTTTTGGCGTATCGCGCTATCAGGCAGTATCACGCAAACTGCCAATGAATGTCATGTCTCACAGTCGGCGCTATCGCAACAAATTAAACAGCTTGAGAACACTATGGATGTCCAGTTATTTGACCGAGTTGGCAGACAACTCGTGCTAACTGATATGGGTAGAAAAGTACTGAACTATGCAGATGAAATTTTTACCACAGGTGAAGAGCTGCAATCATTCCTGAATAAAGGAGATTCATTCACACAGCGTCATATCAACATTGGCGTATTAACGACTCTCTCGAGAAACTTTACCGAAACTTTTATCAGCCCCTTACTGAAGGAATCCAATGTCAGCTTCACCTTATCGACGAGAGGGATGACAAACTTGCTTAATGGATTGACCAGTCACGAACTTGACTTGGTACTCACCAATCGTTCGGTAAACGAGCAAAATGATGATGCCATCTGGCAAAATCAACTGGTTTCACGACAGTCAGTTTCAATCATTGGGCCGGCCGAACACAAACCGAAGACTAGCTTTCCGCATGGTTACGATGCCTTGAAATGGGTTTTACCAACGGAGATCACAGAAATCCGTTCTGGATTCAATGCTTATTGTTCCGCTTTAGGTTATAAACCCGAAATCATTGCAGAAGCCGATGATATGGCAATGTTACGATTATTGGTTCGGGATAGTGGTGCCGTTACAGCCCTACCTAGTGTCGTTGTCAAAGACGAAATTAGCAGTGGTCGACTAGCTGAATATCAAATTTTGCCTAATGTTTTCGAAAACTTTTATGCCATAACCATCCGCCGCACTTATATGCCAGATATCGTCAAAAGGCTGCTTCACAGTAATATTATAGCCAAATAATTTTAGGGCTAGATTATCCGAAGTGTCATAGAGAACTTCCGGTTAATCCCATGCAAAAAACCCGCAGACAAAAAAGCGGTTAACCGAAAATCGACTAACCGCTTAGTGTAATTGGTGCCCCCCCCAGGACTCGAACCTGGGACCATGGGATTATCAGTTTTGAAATACAACATTAAGCTAATGTTTTTATTAAACTTTACTGATGCACTCGTTGCGTATTTTGCACCACAACGCATAACTTTTGATAACTTATCCCCGCAAAATTCCCGCAGAGCATCACTATTCAAAAAAGTTAAAAAGTAGGTGGTTTTATTTCAGGTTTTACAGTTTTCCTGCATCAAGAACGCACCAAAAAATTGAAATGCCACATTACTATTAAGACTAAACTTTAAGTAGAACGCAGCGTTTTTATCTCATCCAATAGTTCAAGTGCCAGTGCGGCACCCGCCAAATTCACCTCAAGGTCACGCTGCAGTCGAGTGGCAATATTTACCCGCACGATACTACTACTATTAAACTCCCAACGGATGTGACTTGTTTGAAAATTCAATGGCTCGATAACGCCATACTCTACCATTGTTAAAATTTCCTCTACCGACAAATCACAACAGTGACTCAGCTTAATCAATGACACCGGTTCGCCGTCATCTACAATGATCCCAGTATATGATTCAATAACATCATTATTCATCTTATACCCCCTAACTTATAACGAGGATTGAAATTGGACGATGCTTTTTTGAGCTCCTGATATAAAGACTTTTCTTTGTCACTCAATTGTTCAGGCATGGCAATTTCTAAAATGACATAAAAATCACCAGGAGATTTGCTTGGAATGCCTCTCCCCTTAAGACGCATCCGTTTACCGCTGGACGATCCTTCTGGGATCTTGAGTTCAACATTGCCCCCAGGTGTCGGTAGATTTATTTTACTGCCAAGCGCTGCTTCCCAAGGTGTAATTGGTAATTCCAGCGTGACATCTGAACCATCTACTTGATAGTGAGAGTGTGGATTGAATTCTATTTCCAGATATAAATCGCCCGATGAACCGCCACCAGTGCCAACACTGCCTTGTCCTTGCAACCTGATGTACTGTCCTTGCTTAACCCCTTTGGGTATTTTGACATTGAGCGTACGATTTTTTAATTCAGGGTGACCATTTTTATCGAGTACCGTCGATTTTATGGTGAGACTCCGGGAAGCGCCTCGGTAGGCGTCTTCAATGTCGATAAACACTTTGGCGTGAGTATCTCGTCCCCTAGCTTGATATGCGGAACGTCCATGACCACTCGCGTTGTATTGATGCCTGGCCCCAGCTTGTCCAAATAGATTTTCAAAAAAGTCACTGAAATCAGCATCTCCAAAAGTATTTCCACCTGAACCACCACCATGAAACTCAAAGCCTGCATTCCAGTCAGGCGGAGGCTCAAAGCCAGTTTGCCCAGCTTGCCAGCCAGCAGCACTTAATTGATCATAAGCTGCACGCTTCTCAGGATCTTTTAAGACCTCGTAAGCTTCACCAACTTCTTTGAATTTCTCCTCAGCATCTTTTTCTTTACTGACATCAGGATGATATTTACGCGCTAACTTACGATAGGTACGTTTGATTTCTTCTTGGGACGCATCTTTAGACAGGCCCATAATTTTGTAATAGTCCTTGTACTCCATGCTCATCCCTCTTGTTTTGATTAAAAAGCATTAACTTATAGTGAGCACTTTTGTTCTTAAATCACACAGTTCCAAGTATCTGCTTCGAAATAAAAGCTGTCCAGCCAATCCGTAGCGACTCAAGAAATAGAAAATTAAAGCCTTATGGATGGACGTGCTTCTCTAAATTCAACGAGATTGATGAAACCTTTGCTCCGGATAGCTGAGGCTGCTAATTGAAGCATTAATTTCTTCACGAACGTAAAACACGGAGTTTGTCTACATGAAATAAAAACAAAAAAGCCTCAGCGCTAAAATTAGCACTAAGGCTTTGATTTATATGGTGGGCCCACCAGGACTCGAACCTGGGACCAAGGGATTATGAGAATTATGGGCCTAAATTTGAAATTCTTTGATAGTCTTTTAATATCATTAACTTATCTAACTTTCGCATGTAATCGAGTTTGACATTTTTTGCATAAAATCGCTATTATTTGAGCGCTACTGTCTACATAGTGTCTACATGGGGCCCATAGGGATTTTTTACAAAGACTAGGATTCAAACACGTGCAAAAACCTTCATACACAAGCCATATCTTATTGTTTTTAAATGAAAACATCTCATGTAGACACTCATGAGGATCACAAAATCATTTGTAGACAAGACGCTTCCACCCACTCCAAAACCTGGCCAAGTGTCTACACAGAGCTTCTATCGAGACGATTCTATTCCTGGCTTTGCTCTGAGAATTACCAGTAATGGGGCTAAATCCTTCATCGTTGAAAAACGCATTAATGGCCGTGTTAAACGCATTACGCTAGGTCGCTACGGTAATTTAACCGTTGAACAAGCTCGTACCCAAGCGATGAACATTTTAGGGCAAGTCGCCACAGGCAGAGATCCCCTCTCAGAAAAACGGGAAAAGAATGCTCGTTCCATTACCTTGATAGAAGTCTTTCGAGATTACTTAGCCACTCGAAAAGATCTCAGTGAAAGCACTATTCACGATTACACCCGACACATAGATACATCATTTGCTGACTGGCAGAAAAAACCCATTGCTGAAATCACTAAAGATATGGTGGAAAAACGGCATAGAGAGTTAGGCAAAAAAAGCCATGCTAGAGCTGACGGATCTATGAGAGTGTTAAAAGCCTTTATCAACCATGCCAAAAACAAATTTGAAGATGCTAATGGCAATCCGATCATTTTGGTTAATCCGGTTGAACGGCTGAGCCAAATTCGAGCATGGTATAAAGTTGAGAGACGTAAAACGCTGATTAAACCACATCAGCTTTCAGCCTGGTATCAAGCCACACTTCAATTGAATTATGAAACAACCAGAGATTATCTGCATTTCCTGTTATTTACAGGCTTAAGACGATCGGAAGCAGCAAAGCTACAATGGCACCAAATTGATTTTGAAGATCTGACATTCACTATTGAAGAAACAAAGAATGGAGAAGCTCACACCCTCCCCTTATCTGATTTTTTAGAATCATTACTTCGAAGAAGATACGAATCCAGACAAGGTTATTATGTATTTCCAAGTGACTCGAAAACAGGTTACATACAAGATCCACGTAAGTCTTTACTTCGAGTTTACGAGTTATCAGGCGTAGAGTTTAAACTTCACGACCTCAGAAGAACTTTTTTGACAATTGCAGAAAGTATCGATATTCCTGCTTATGCTTTAAAACGGTTAGTAAATCATAAAGATCCAAGAGATGTTACAGCGGGCTATATAATCAGTAATGTTGATAGACTAAGAGAGCCCATGCAAAAAATAACTAACTTCATCAAACAAGCTGCCTCAATAGATTAAAGGATAAGTAGGATGCTGCCATGGAATGCAATTACAGATATAGCTCAAAGTTATGGAGTTCCAAGCGTATTACTTTTAGCTGGAATGCTTATATCCCGCCTTTACTATAAATTTAAAGTTGATACTGAAACGGTCCGAAAGCTTAAACATGAAGAGATTCAACTTTTATTAACAATTTTGTCGGATAAGAACGCCAATCAAAAGTTTCTTATTGAACAAATTATCGAAACGAAATATGGAAGGCCTATTTCCTGGAGGGAAATATCTTACCTCTTGAAGTTAGTCTCACCTTCTGAAGCCCTTTCACTTTATGCCGATTCACACTATTGGATTGAGTTTCCATATTCATCCAATAAGCCAGAATTTCGAGGTTATTTTCAAAAGCCAATATATAGGAAATGGCGTAAACGTTTTAATGTTGGCTCTTATTTCTTCCTTAGCTTTAGTACTCTAATAGTTTTTATCAGCTTTCCATGGATATTTGAAAATGATGGCTTGGAAACTGGTCTTAGCTTTGTAGTTGTGACCCTCGTTTTTATGATTTGTGCTTTTTTCTGTTTGAAAGGATATGTAGAACTTAAAAGGGCTGAAAATCTGATGTCTTTGATTGAGTTTTCAGAAGCAAATCCCGACAAAGCCAGAGAGCGATCCTATCTTCTCATCAACAATTAGGTGAGCTTTAATGACCTATGAATATCGTGTTAACACATACGATGAAAATTTCGACTTTTTCGAATCGCAACTTCCAGAAAATACCTTTATTTTTGCTTTTGGTGATCAGCTCAATCGTACTCGAGAACTACTAAATAATAGAACTCATGAATCGCCACTAATTCTTTAGACACTAATCAGCCGCTTCGAAAATCGATTCTCAAACTCTACCGGTGACAACTGATTATTGAAACCATGCCGCCGTTTGGTGTTGTAAAACATTTCAATGTAATCGAACACATCTTGTCTGGCTTCATCTCGGTTTGTATAGACTTTACGTCGTATCCGCTCCCGTTTGAGTAACTGGAAAAAGCTTTCAGCAACGGCATTATCATGACAATTACCCCGTCGGCTCATGCTACCTTCCAGTCCATGCGTCTTTAGAAACGCGCTCCAATCGTGACTGGTGTACTGGCTGCCCTGATCAGAATGCACCATGACGGTGTTGGACGGATTACGCCGCCAAACAGCCATTAACAATGCATCCAATACCAGTTCTTTGGTGATCCGCGACTGCATTGACCAGCCAACAACTTTTCTGGAATATAAATCCACGACAACGGCCAGATACAACCAGCCCTCATGGGTTCGGATATGGGTAATATCTGTGACCCACGCGGTGTTGGGCTGTGTCACATTAAACTGACGTTGCAGTTTATTCGGTGTCACAACATGGGCTTCACCACCAGGCTGTCTGGGCCGACGATAACCCACTTGTGCCTTGATCCCCGAAAGGCGCATCAAACGATGTACCCGGTTGATACCACAGCGTTCACCATACTCACGAATATCACTGTAAATCTTGCGATAGCCATACACCGCGCCAGACTCAAGCCAGAATTGTTTGATCAGACCGGTTAACCGCCGATCTTGTTTTTTGTGTCTGGAAAGTGGTGTTTTTAGCCAGTTGTAGTACCCACTGGGATGCACATTAAGCAATGAGCAGAGTCGTCTGACCGGCATCAAGCTGCTTTGTGCTTTGATAAACGCGTACCTCACTCGGGGTGACTTGCGAAGTACGCCGCCGCTTTTTTTAGAATGTCACGCTCCTCGGTGACGCGTTTCAATTCTTTCTTGAGTCGGTTAATTTCGGCTTGTTCTTCTGCTTTAGTTCGATGCTTGTTGGCATCAGGACCATACTTCTTCAGCCAAGCATAAAGACTATGCGTTGTGACATCCAATCGGCCAGCCACATCGGCGACACTGTAACCACGATCGGTTACCTGACGGACCGCTTCGATCTTAAATTCTTCTGGATAACGTTTACCGCTCATTTTCACCTCTCTTATTGCCATATTAAATGGCTGAAAGGTGTCTAGTAAATTAGTGGCGATTCA
>NZ_DFTU01000106.1:0-143 GCF_002379485.1 Methylophaga sp. UBA4204
AGGGCTTGTTGATCTTTCATAACCACCTCTGAAAGGTCAATAGCCCCTAAACTGTCACGCTATATTCTTTAAGGGTGTACCAAAGTCCAATTGTTTATTTTTTGGTATATCAATATCATACAATCAATATCCATGTATCCATT
>NZ_DFTU01000106.1:181-29541 GCF_002379485.1 Methylophaga sp. UBA4204
ATTGTTTGCCATCCATTGAAATAGTCGTATCATTGCATAAGAAACGCCTATCAACATCACAACTGGTATGCCGAAGCGTTCCGCAATCAATATCCATGTATCCATTAAAGGAATAAGCCAAGTGCATGTATCTAAATTAACCCTTGCCAGCCTCTTTTTTATTAGTTGCAGTCAAATGGCTAACGCCAGCCCTGTCGACGCCACTTCATTACTGAACCAATATAACCTTATCACTTCTGGCGATGTCACAAGTACCTCAGAGGTCGAAGGAAACGCACTTATTGGAGGCAATGTTAATGGCGGCCTTTACAACATGCATCAAACATCAAATGCCGCTGTGCCGGCACTGACGGTGGGTGGAAACGTTAGTGGCAACGTTCAAACCAAAGGCAAAGGTCTGAATGTAGGTGGAAATATTGCCGGGAATGTCACAATGAATGATGGTGGAGATGCCTTTGTTGGTTCGGTATCTGGATCCTTACAAAATAATGCAAACGGTAGCGGCTCCACTTCAGTTGTTGGTGATATCTCAGGTAGTGTAAACACCAATGGTGGTAATACGACTTATGGTGGAAATCTGACGGGTTCGGCAAATGCTAATGGCGGCGGAAGCGTATTAAACCAACCGGTTACCGCCCCCTTCGATCCTGCTACTCAAGCTTCAAATGCAATGAATGTATTGAGCAATTTTTCTAACCAATTATCCGGGCTTGACGCAAACAGTGGCTATAGCGTTAATGGAGGAAAAGTCACCTTTAACGCCGTCGGCAATGATAGTGGGCTGGCAATCTTCAAAATCACTGATGCAAGTAATTTTTTCGACAAAGCCTTTGAGTTTGATTTCAGCATGACCAATACGCAGAGCATTCTGTTTAATGTATTTGGTGGGGGTAATACCGAATTTGATATCAAAGCGAATTTCCTGGCGAGTGCAGCGACGCTCTACGGTTCGATGTTTTTATGGAATTTTGTCGATGCTACTGAGCTTAATCTGGCCAGCCAGTTCGGTGGTAGTATTCTGGCATTGAACGCAGGTGTCACAAATAGTAATAATATTGAGGGCACACTAGCGGCCAAAAGCCTGACACAATATGGTGAGATTCACTCTCAACCTACTGATTTCGTCCCACCGGCAGCTGTTCCGGTCCCAGCTGCATTGCCTTTGTTTCTGAGTGGTTTGATTGGATTCTTCTCACTTCGTCGTAATCGCAGAAAATCACTTTAATTTAAGTTATAAAACCAAAAAGCCACCAACGACATCGTTGGTGGCTTTTTTATTTGCATAGGGCTTGTTAGCTCTCAATAAAAGCAATGCCTTGCACCTGGCTGATATTGTTTTCAGCAAAATGCAGCATCATTAAACGGTCCAGTCCCAATGCAACGCCACTGCATTGCGGCAAACCACACTGCATTGCTGTCAGCAGATTTTCATCTATCGGCATTTGGGGTTTGCCTTGTTGCAGACGCAATTGATTATCCTGCTCAAAACGCTGACGTAATTCGGTGGCATCACATAATTCGTCATAGCCATTAGCCAGCTCCATTCCACCAGCGTATAGCTCAAAACGACTGGCGACCTGATGTCCTTCAGCATTCATTTCGATTTTCGCCAACTGCGCCTGAGATGCAGGAAACTCTGTAACCATCACCGGCATTTCCAGCGCTTTAAGCTGTGGTTCAATTACTTCGCTCATCAACATTTCCAGCCAGCCATCCCGATCAGTTTGCCAATCAGCAGTAAGCCCGGCTACGCGATCCAATGCAATTTGCTTCAGTAAATTGTCATCAGCCTGATAAATATCCAGCTGCAAGTATTTAGCGAATAAATCACGATAAGGAAAAATAACTGCTGCAGGTAAGCCGATCACCTGTTGCATAAAAGCATCGACTTCCGCCATTAACTCAGTCAGCGAAAATCCTGGTCGATACCACTCCAGCATGGAAAACTCGGGCGCATGCTGGCGACCCAACTCACCATTACGAAATACCGTGGCAATCTGATAAATCGCGCCGCTGCCGGCCGCCAGCAAGCGTTTCATCGCAAACTCAGGTGAAGTATGCAGATACAGGACTTTGGAATCGCTGCCAGCCTCAAACCGGGTGGAAAAACTGTCAAGATAAAGCGCAGTAGGTGCCGCCGAAGACAAAATGGGAGTATTAACTTCCAGTACATTGCGAACTGAAAAAAAACGGCGGACATTTGCCAGAAGCTTTGCCCGCCGTTTTAATATGATCTGTAATTGCTCATTTTGAAGCATTATTCAGACTTAGGGTTAAGGCATGTAAGCTTGCTACATGCAACACTAAAAACACAAAAACTGATAATGATTTTAATCTTTTTTAGCACGTTCGACGTAAGATGCTGAACGAGTATCAACCCGCAACACTTCACCGATTTCGATAAATAATGGAACTCGCACTACTGCGCCAGTTTCCAGCGTTGCCGGTTTACCACCGCCACCTGAAGTATCACCACGCACACCCGGATCAGTTTCAACCACTGCCAGATTAACGAAATTAGGCGGTGTCACCAGCAATGGTGTGCCATTCCATAGAGTGACCGTGTAAACATATTGTTCTTTCAGCCAGTCTTTACTGTCAGCAATCGCATTGGCATCGGCAGCATATTGTTCGAAACTACTGGGATCCATAAAGTGCCAGAATTCACCGTCGCTGTAAGAAAATTCCAGATCGATTTCTACAACGTCAGCACTTTCAACAGATTCGTTAGTTTTGAAAGTACGTTCGTTAACGCGCCCGGTTTTCAGGTTACGGAATTTAACGCGGTTAAATGCCTGACCTTTACCTGGTTTCACAAATTCATTTTCGATGATGCTGCAAGGATCGCCATCCATCATGAATTTCAGTCCGGCTTTAAACTCATTTGTACTATAACTTGCCATGCTTACCTCTTTTGGGGGACGATCGTCGCCTGTTCACAAAATCAAAGCCCACTATGATACCGCAATCGCAAGCTGACGTAATCTTTGCTGATTGGCAGGATGAATTAAGTCATGCCATTAAAAACCCAACAGTCTTGCTGCAAATGCTGGGGCTGGAGAATCGTCTGCAAGCGATTGATACCGAGAGCTTAAAAAACTTCCCGCTGCGGGTGACGCAAAGTTATATCAATAAAATGCATTATGGTGATGCCAATGACCCTCTGTTACGTCAGGTTTTCCCGCTAATTGATGAAAATATTGAGGTCGAAGGTTTTTCAGCGGATCCGGTGGGGGATTATCTGGCAATCAGCTCACCCGGTATTTTGCATAAATATCAGGGCCGGGCATTATTGCTGACAACCGGAGCCTGTGCCATTCATTGCCGTTACTGTTTTCGCCGGCACTTCCCTTATAGCGAAAGTAATCCGTTAGCCAGTCAGTGGCAACAATCGGTCGCTGCATTGCAAAGTGATAACAGCATTCGGGAAGTGATTTTCAGTGGCGGCGATCCATTGGCATTAACCGATAAAAAATTAGCGGCCATGGTGGAAGACTTGCAGAAAATCCCACATATCAAACGGCTGCGAATTCATACACGGCTGCCATTAGTGCTGCCAAAACGGGTTAGCAAAAGCTTATTAAACTGGATTAGCAGCTCTTCATTACGGGTGGTGATGGTCATTCATGCCAATCATGCCAATGAAATTGATGCTGAAACTGCTGAGGCGCTATTGCAGTTACGCAATGCCGGTTGTGAACTACTCAATCAAGCCGTTTTATTACGTGGTGTGAATGATCATGCGGACAGCTTAGTGGCACTTAGTGAGAGGTTGAGCGAGGTTCAGGTAGTGCCTTATTACCTGCATTTACTCGATAAAGTAAAAGGGGCCAGTCATTTTGATGTAGCTGAACAGCAAGGAATAGAGCTCATTGCTGCCATGCGTCGCGAATTACCTGGCTACCTTGTGCCGCGGCTGGTGCGCGAGCAACAAGGTGAAACCAGTAAAACCATTATTGCTTAGACGCTTTTTTCCGTTCAGACATCGGGATATATTCACGCTGTTCATGACCAACATAAATTTGTGTTGGACGATAAATACGGTTATTGGAAATCTGTTCACGCCAATGAGCCAGCCAACCGGCTGAGCGAGCGACTGCAAACAATGCGGTGAACTGATCTTCTGGAATGCCCATTTCTGAGTAAAGAATACCGGAGTAGAAATCCACATTCGGATACACGCCTTTATGGCCCAGACGATCCACACAGACTTCTTCCAGTTTCATCGCCGTAGCAAACATCTTATCAAGTGAACCACCACGTTCTTCCACCAGCTTGGTCACCAGCTTGTGTAGGATGGTGGCACGTGGATCTTTGACCTTATATTCACGATGCCCCATGCCCCAGATAACTTCTTTGTTGGCGAGTTTTTTATCGACCCAGGCTTCAACATTTTCTGGTGAACCAATTTCCTGCAGCATGCCAACTACACGCTGATTGGCTCCACCATGTAATGGACCCGAAAGCGTACCAATCGCTGCTGAAATAACGCTGTAAGGTGATGCTAATGTTGAACCGGCAACCAAGGCTGCAAAGGTTGAGGCATTCAAAGTATGTTCAGCATGCAGAATCAGGCAGACGTCCATAATCCGCGCCATCAGGCTGTCCGGTTCTTTACCGGTAAACATATACAGCAGGTTTTCCGCCACGGATAAATCATCACGCGGATTAATGGGATCATAACCTTGGCGCATGTGTTCCCACATGGCGACCAAAGGTGCCATCTGCGCAATAATATTAACCGTCATATTGCGGACATAATCGATATCTTTACAGCTTTCGGCATCGGTCAGACATTCTGTGCCCGGATAGAACATGCCCAAACTGCAAACCGCTGTTTGCAACATATCCATCGGATGACCGGTATGCGGGAAATGACGCATCATTTCACGAATATGATATTTGATGCGATAGCTGCTGCGCAGCTGTTTGGAAAAGCGATTTAAAGCTGCTTTAGTGGGGAGTTCGCCATCCAGAAGCAATAACGTGGTTTCTTCAAAAGTACTGTTGGTTGCCAGTGTTTCCAGTGGATAACCACGGTAACTAAGGATGCCTTTTTCGCCATCAATAAATGAAATGGCTGACTTCGTGGCAGGCACACCTTCCAGGCCGGGTAAAAAATCGCTCATCTACTACCTCGTGTTTAAATCCAGCTGGTGGAGTTATTGAAATTGGGGGTCATTATACTGCAATGGGACAAGACCGAAACCCCGCGCTATCGGTAGCAGATTTCGCCTTCTCAAATCTATTTATCCATCACGACTAATATATCGTTGCTTTGGAAAATCTAGCCTAACGTATCAGCCCAGATGTTTTCGGCCCAACCCTGAGCATAACGACCTTCCTGTTCACTGGCCGTCTCGGAAACTCCACCACTGGGGTGAGGAACCATATCCTGACTGTTTTTATCATAACGATAAACCGCGGCAACATGTCCTGCTTGCCGTCCATCGACAAAACTGTAGCAGGTATTGCTAAATATAGGTTGTTGCTCTGGTAATTCATCACGCAACAAAGCTATAACTGCAGCGACACACACTTTAGCCTGCTGGTTAGCTATATGTGCAGATTTCGGTAGTTTGGCGGCCACCGCATCACCTATCACATGCACTCGTTCAACCGCTGTGGACTCGTAGGTCAGAAAGTCTACGTCACACCAGCGATTATCAACATTAATCACGCCAGCCATTGCAGCCACCGCACCAGCTTTCTGTGGTGGGATGACGTTTAATACATCTGCCTGATAACGGTCAAAAAAGCTCTCAACCTCCAGATTGGCCACATTGACCGACTCAAGCGGGTTCATTGGCTGATACTCAATTAAACCATCATATTGCTGTTGCCACGCTTCGGTAAATAAGGCTTTTTTAGAGACAATATCCGGGTTGGCATCCAGTATTAGTAGTTTGCCGGTAGGATTATGCTGTTTAAGATGCAACGCAATCTGACAAGCACGCTCATAAGGCCCAGGAGGACAGCGGAAAGGTGCTGCCGGAACCGTCATTATCACCACTCCGCCCTGCCGCATCGACTTAAGCTGATTGGCTAATAACAAAGTCTGCTCACCCGCTTTCCAGGCATGGGGAACATGTTCCTGAGCTTCAGCCGTAGCAAGGATAGGCAGCTGGTCATAAATAAAACTGACGCCGGGGGCAATAATCAATCGGTCATAGTCCACTCGGCTTTCATCTGCCAGCCAGAGTTGGCGGTTTTCAGTATCAACGGCGATAACTTCGGATTGTACAAAGCGAATAGCCTTATCTGTCTGTAAGGCACTGTAGTTATGAGTAAGCTGTGACAGGTTGCGACTGCCGCTAAGCACCAGATTGCTCTGAGGGCAGGAGATAAACTGACGGTTTTTTTCTATCAACGTGATATCAAGTTCTGGCGCCCACATTGCCAGATATCGCGCTGCAGTGGCTCCAGCAAACCCACCACCAATAACTACGACTTTCTGTTTTTGATGACGAAAACAAGCAGTAGATAATCCCAATGGCAGGGCTGCCATAGCCGATAAATAAGCTGCATTTTTTAACACTTGTCGACGCTTGATAGTCATATCAGAGCACTCAGCTGTTAATAATTATTGACTCAAGAGACTTTTTCACCCTGAGCCTGCAGATCGGCATGATAAGACGATCGCACCATTGGTCCACTGGCCACATGTTCAAAGCCCATTTCCTTACCTGCTACTGCCAGCTCGTCGAACTCTGCTGGAGTGACAAAACGCTCAACTGCCAGATGATGCCTGCTAGGTTGCAGATACTGACCCAGCGTCAGCATCCGACAACCATGATCGCGTAAATCCTGCATCACCTGTTTAACTTCATCGATGCTTTCACCCAAACCGAGCATCAGGCCAGATTTAGTGGGCACTTCAGGATGCATTTGCTGAAAGCGCTGAATCAGATCTAATGACCATTGATAATCCGAGCCAGGTCGAACGGCTTTGTAGAGTCTGGGGATACTTTCCAGATTGTGATTAAAAATATCCGGTGGATTATCCGCCAGTATCTCCAGCGCCACATCCATACGACCACGAAAATCAGGCACCAGCACTTCAATACGGGTTTGTGGCGATTGCTGACGAATTTCACTGATGCAGCGGCTGAAATGGGCAGCGCCACCATCACGTAAATCATCACGATCGACCGAGGTCACCACTACATGTTTGAGCTGCATGGCGGCAATGGTTTTTGCCAGATGATTCGGTTCATTCTCATCTAATGCATCAGGACGACCATGCGCCACATCACAGAAAGGGCAACGTCGGGTACAAATATTGCCCATGATCAGAAATGTCGCCGTACCGTGGGCAAAACACTCCCCAAGATTGGGACAGGACGCTTCTTCACACACGGTGTGCAAATCATGATCACGCAACATTTGTTTGATGCGCTGTACTTCAGGTGCACCTTGTGATTTGGCACGAATCCATTCCGGTTTGCGCTTAGGATCACTAGGAACGATTTTTATGGGAATACGCGCGACTTTAGAGGCACCTTTAAGCGCTTTTACATCACGTTTTACCGGTTCAACCGTGTCAGTCATGTGTTGTTACCTTGTTGCATGTGTGCGAGAAAAACAGACACAAATTGTTGTTTTACTGAGGCCATATCGACCGTTGCACCTAATGTTTTCATATCGGTCATTTGCATGCCTGCGTAACCACAGGGATTGATATCGGCAAATGGCTGTAAATCCATATCAATGTTTAAACTCAGGCCATGATAACAGGCGCCGCGTTTGACCCGTAATCCCAGTGAAGCAATTTTCGCTTCGCCACAGTACACTCCAGGGGCATCTTTACGAGCATATGCGTCAATCTTATGCTCGTCCAGCATGGCAATAACCGTGTTTTCCATACAACTGATCATATTGCGTACGCCCATGCCGAAACGACGTAAATCAATTAATGGATAAACGATTAATTGTCCCGGACCATGGTAGGTTATTTGACCACCACGATCAGTTCGTACCATCGGAATTGTATTTTGTCTCAGCAGATGACCGTCCTGACCATTAAACCCCTGAGTGTAAACATGATAATGTTCTAATAACCACAGTTCATCTTCGGTGTGATTATCACGTTGCTGCGTGAACTGCTGCATGGCTAGCAGGGTTGGTTGATAATCCCGTAGGCCGAGATCCTGTATCTTCATCAGAGCACGTATTTAACGGCATCGTGACTACTGAGTTCCTGATAGATAGCGTCCAGTTGTTTTTTACTGGTCGCCTCAATAACCACGGTGATGGAAGTATATTTGCCCCCTGAGCTCTGTCTACTGGTGACAGCTCCTTCAGTAATATCACCAGCATGCTTGCGGACGATTTCCACCACAATATTATCCAACTGCGGGTGGGTTTCTCCCATTGCCTTTACCGGATATTCACAGGGAAATTCCAGTAACGTCTCTTCGCCGTTTGATTCACTCATCAGATTACCTCTTGTTTATAGCGCTGAAACAAGATGTCCATTTGTTGCCACACGGGGCCGGGTTTACCATTACCAACGATTTCACCATCCAATAAGGTCACTGGCACCACTTCTTTGGTTGAACTGCTGATCCAGATCTCATCCGCATTTCGCAGAGCTGATTCACTGATGGCTCTTTCATGTAGCGGCATATCATTTTGCGCCGCCAGCTCAATAATCAGATCACGGGTAATGCCAGGCAATACTTTTTCATCTTTTGGCGCAGTAAAGATGACACCGTCGATGACCACATACGCATTACTGGCTGAACCCTCGGTCAGATAATTATCGCGGAGCAATAACGCTTCCTGTGCACCAGCATCCTGCGCCAACTGTTTCATCAGACTGTTTGCCAGCAAGGTAATTGCTTTAATATCGCAACGCATCCAGCGAATATCGGCTGTGGTAATGGCCTTGATACCATCCGTCTTCCAGCTATCGGCAACCGGATGCAGCGGATTACTCATCAGAAACACACTAGGTGCCACACCAATCGGAAAGATATGATCTCTTGGTGCTACGCCCCGGGTGACCTGCAAATACAACGACTGATCGCCCGCATTATTCCGGGCGATCAAATCATTAATAATGCCGGTCCATTGCGCATCTGAAAACGGGTTTTCGATCCGTACGCCGTCCAGACTATTCTGCAATCGCTGCAGGTGCCTATCGAGTAAAAAAGCGCTTCCGGCATACACCGGAATCACTTCATAAATGCCATCACCTAATAAATATCCGCGGTCATACACAGAGACCTGAGCTTTATCAGCGGGGATAAATTCGCCGTTAAGATAAACTATTGCCACGAAACATTAACCCCAGATAAGCATCAACAAACTGTCGAGGATTCGTCTCCACCAGCTGCCTTTTTCAACCTCTTCCACAGCCACCAGTTTACGAGTGGCAACCACTTCATCGCCCAAACGGATTTCCACCTCTCCCAGCTCAGTGCCTTTGGCAACTGGAGCGACAACAGGCTGTTGGATATTGGTTGAGGCCTGCAAGTCTTTATAACGTCCGCGAGGAACCGTAATAGATAATGGCTGTCCCAGACCCAGATTCAACTGATCAGTTTGCCCCTTCCAAACCTTGGTTTGAGTAATCGCCTCATCTGCCGCATAAAGCTGATGCGTTTCAAAGAAACGGAAACCAAAATTAAACATTTTTTGGATTTCCTGGGCTCGTGCATTTTCACTTGCCGTGCCAAGAACCACAGCAATCAGGCGCATACCATCACGCTTTGCTGATGCAGATAAGCAGTATCCAGCCTCTTCGGTGTGACCGGTTTTCAATCCATCAACCGTATTATCACGCCATAACAATTTATTACGATTGTGCTGAGTAATACCGTTGTAGGTATATTCCTTTTCTGCATACCATTGGTAATGTTCGGGATAATCCCGGATTAAGGCTGCTGAAAGGATCGCAATATCATGCGCCGTGGTGTAATGCTCTGGTCCCGGCAAACCGGTGGCATTTTGATAGTTGGTATTGACCATACCCAGTTTCTGAGCATATTGATTCATCATCTGGGCAAACACTTCTTCGCTACCCGCAACATGTTCAGCCAGCGCTACAGCAGCATCATTACCTGATTGCACGATCATGCCTCGCAACAGGGCTTCCACGGTTACCTTAGTGTTCACCTCAATAAAGCTGCGTGAGCCAATCATGCGCCAGGCTTTTTCACTGATTAATACTTCATCATCAAGTTTAATATTGCCATCGTGGATTTCCTGGGAAACCACATAAGAGGTCATTAATTTGGTAATGCTGGCCGGTGGCAGACGCTCATCTGCATTTTCGGACATTAAAATATGTCCGCTATCGTAATCCTGCAAAATATGGGCAGTACCCGCAATTGAGGGTGCTGTAGGATTCGGCGTGATCATTCCCGCCGAACTGATAGTGGCGACACTGAAAAGTAGCCCTGCCAGGCTCATTTTGAAAATTTTAATCATTTAGTTACTCTCAATAAAAAACAGTTATTCCTTGATAAGCCGGGTATCAGAAAAACCTAATCCCATTAGTTGATTAGCGATCCTATCGCTATATTCAACACTTTCAAGTGGGCCAATCCGAACCCGGTATAAGGGAGTTTGAACACGTTCAACAGATGAAATATGAACTCGCTCTTGAATCTGTTGTTGAACTTGTTGCTTTATCTGTTCTGCCCTGCTTAATGTGCTGAATGCTCCTATTTGCAGAAACAGTCCGACTTTCCCCATTGTTGTGGTTTGGGTTGAAACAGCATTTGCTGTGGGTGTTACATTGGCGACTACATCTTTTTTAGCGGTAGTAGACGCAACGACATTCTTACTGCTGATTGCCCTTACTTCAACCTGGCCAGTACCTTTATCAATAATACCCAGCTTGGTTGCGGCGCTATAGGATAAATCTATCAATCGATCATCATGAAACGGTCCACGATCATTAATTTTTACCACGACCTTGCGTCCATTCTCCAGGTTGATGACTTCAGCATAACTTGGTAAAGGTAATGTTTTATGAGCAGCCGTCATCGCATACATATCGTAAGGCTCACCACTGGAGGTGCGTCTGCCATGAAACTTTGTACCGTACCAGGATGCTTTGCCACGCTCTACATAATTTTCACTACTGGCAAGTGTGTAATATCTTCTGCCGAACACTTCATATGAAGCTGGATTACCATATTTACTTCTTGGTTCATCACGTGGGACTGCATCCGGGATTTTCGAAACATCCGGTTTTACTTTTGGTGCAGAATCCTGTTGTTCAGTCACGGTTCCACAGGACCAAAGCCCCGTCAGCATTATCGATAAAGTTAAATACTTAACTACACGCTGTTTCATTTTACAGACTCATAACCATCACGAATCGCTTCTGACAATTGGATAACAGCCATGGCATACATACGGCTGTGATTGTAACGGGTTATCGCATAAAAATTTTGCCGGCCTAACCATAGCTCTTCACCATCGGGCTGGGTCAGGCTGAAAACGGTAATCGCATCTTCACCCTCGGGTAATTTATCGGTGCTCAAACCGGATTTTCTTAACTCTTCACGCGTTACGGTAGGCTTCAATCCGCGATCAATCAAATCCTGTGGCAGATCATTACCTTCGTACTTTGTAGCATGCACAATGTTTTCGCCTGGCTGCCAGCCGTGACGACGCAGATAATTCGCGATACTGCCGATAGCATCCGTTGGATTATTCCAGATATCACGGTGGCCATCATTATCAAAATCGACAGCATATTCACGAAAACTGCTAGGCATAAATTGTCCCAGCCCCATGGCCCCGGCATAAGAACCAATCGGTTCCAGTTGAGACATCTCCTCTTCGCGAGTCAGGATTAAAAAGTTTTTCAATTCCGAGCGGAAAAAAGTGCTACGCGGAGGGTAACAAAAGGCCAGAGTAGATAAGGCATCCAGAACCCGGAAACTGCCCATGTTGCCGCCAAAACGGGTTTCTACACCGAGAATAGCCAGGATTATTTCAGCAGGTACACCCAATTCTTTTTCAGCTCTTTCTAACGTATCGGCATGTTTTTTCCAATAAGCTACACCCGCATTAATACGTGCCTGATCGAGGAAAATCTCGCGATATTCATACCACGGCTTACTTTTCTCAGCAGGTCTGGAAATAGCTTTAAGAATGCTATCTTTGACTTCAACCTCAGCAAACAGGTTTTCCAGTTCGGCTCTGTCAAACGCATGTTCTTCAACCATTTCATCAATAAATTTATCCACATCCGGTAGTTCAGGATTGGCAAATGCTGGCGTCATTATCAGGCTTAACAGTGTAGCGGTAATGTGTTTCTTCACGGTGACATCATCCTCCGATGAGTGTGTATGGACATCAGGATACCGAAGCCTGCCAGCAAGGTCACCATGGATGTACCTCCATAGCTGATCAGTGGCAGCGGCACCCCGACAACAGGTAAAAGACCAGTAACCATTCCTACATTTACAAAAACATAGACCAGAAATGTAATGGCAATACTGCCCGCCAATAATTTCATGTAACTCAATTGCGCTTGAGCAGCTATATAGAGGCCTCTCGCAGTAATTAACAGATAAACTGTAATCAACAGTGTCAAACCAATCAGACCAAATTCTTCTGCAATCACCGCAAAAATAAAATCGGTGGAGCGTTCCGGTAAAAACTCCAGATGCGACTGCGTCCCCTGTAGCCAGCCACGACCTTGTAACCCACCCGATCCAATCGCAATCTTCGATTGAATAATATGATAGCCGGCACCTAGTGGGTCCGACTCAGGGTTAAATAAGGTCATCACCCGGCGTCGCTGATAGTCATGCATGAAGTACCATAATACCGGCGCAGCTGCAGCGGCCAGAGCTAGAAAACTCATGATCAATCGCCAGGAAACACCCGACAGAAAAACCACTATCAACCCCGAACTGGCAATTAACAATGCCGTTCCCAGATCTGGCTGTTTGGCAATTAACAAGGCTGGAACAGCAATCATCACCAGTGCAAAAAACATTCTGACAAAGCTGGGCGGTAATGGTCTATCTGCCAGATAAACGGCTACTACCAAAGGCACCGCCAGCTTCATAATCTCAGATGGTTGAAAGCGGAAAAAACCCAAATCAAGCCAACGCTGAGCGCCTTTTCCTATCGTGCCAAACAATAAAACAGCAATCAGCATTAGCAGTCCGACTGCATAAATCCAAAACGCAACATCTTTGAATCGATCGGGATGTATCTGCGCCAGAAGAATCATCACCGTTATGGCGATTGCCATTCTGACTCCCTGACGTAGCAATAAACCAATGTCTTCACCGCCACTGCTATATAGCACGACAGAACTGAACAGCAGCAGCGTCAGGATGCCCAATATTAATAAGCCATCCAGGTGCACACGTTGCAATCCTGAGCGCCACTGAAATCCGGGCACCCGTCGTCTGTCCTGCAGCAAACCGCTCATCGCTCTGGGCGACTGTCTTACCTCATTCCGTAACTGGCTCATCAGTCTCAATTCCAAAATATACATCGATAAGCTTACGTGCAATTGGAGCGGCTGTGGCACTGCCACTTCCCCCATTTTCTACGACTACTGCAATCGCTATTTCAGGATCATCCGCCGGGGCAAAAGCCACAAAAAGCGCATGATCATGTAATTTTTTGGCCAGTAACTCCTCATCATACTTAGCATCCTTGGCTATTCCGAATACTTGTGCTGTGCCTGTTTTCCCTGCAATCTGGAATGGTAAATCTGTTCCAATATGTCTTGCCGTACCACGTTTGCCGTGGACCACTTCAACCATCGCTTCGATTACCGACTGCCAATGACTGGAATTTTGTATCGGTAAACTGTCAGCCTGTTGCACACCCAACAACTGCATACCTTCGTCATTATCCGCTTTGGTAGCGCGAACCAGTTGGGGGGTATAAACCGTTCCCATCATTCCAAGCGTTGCGGTTGCATGAGCCAGTTGAATTGGCGTCATCTGATTAAATCCCTGCCCTATCCCCGATATCAGCGTTTCACCGGGATACCAGGCCTGATTGCGCTGATTACGCTTCCACTCTCTGGAAGGAGACAAACCTTTACTCTCACCAGGAATATCGACACCTGTCTGATGACCAAAACCAAACAAATCCAGAAAGCCATGTAACCGATCAATCCCAATTGCATGTGCTAAATCATAAAAATACACGTCACAGGATTCGGCCATCGCACTTTTCAGATCAACGTGACCATGTCCTATGCGTTTCCAGCAGCGGTACCGATGAGAATTGCCTGGTAATGAATAAAAACCAGGGCAAAATGTTCGGCTTTGCTGGGTCACGACATTTAACTCCAAACCCGCCAGAGCAACAAAGGGTTTGAATGTCGATCCCGGGGGATAATGACCGCGCAATGCACGATTAAACAGGGGTTGATCGATGGAGTCACGCAATTCTGCATACTCTTTGACGCTAATGCCGTTCACGAAAGAGTTTGGATCGTAATCCGGTTTGCTGACCAAGGCTAACACACCACCGTTTTTTGTATCGAGTACGACAACAGAGCCATTATATTCACCCAATGCTTCTGCGGCCGCCTGCTGCAGGTTAATATCAAGATGCAAATACAGATCCTGTCCTGCAGTGGCCGGTTCACTGAAAAGTTCTCTAACGGTGCGCCCCTGCACATTGGTTTCAACCTGACGATACCCTACTGTGCCATGCAGAAAATCTTCGTATTGTTTTTCAACACCGGTTTTACCTATCTGCAGTGTACCTTTGTAATTTTGTCGATCAATAACCTGTGTTTCCTGCTGATTGATACGACCGACATAACCCACCGCATGAGCAAAAAGCGGTCCCTGCGGATAATGCCGTATCAACCGGCCTACCACATCAACACCCGGGAAACGATGACGATTAACTGAAAACAATGCGACTTCTTTCTGAGTCAGCTGGTTACGAACCACTATTTCTTCGAAGGCTCGATGACGTTTACGGCGTTCATTAAACGCATCAATATCTTCAGCGGTTAGTGATAACAGCTCAGCCAATTCGGCAATTGTTTGATCCACATTCTTTACTTTCTCCGGGATCAACTCGAGACTGAATGTCGGAATATTTTCGGCCAGTAACACACCATTACGATCGTAAATCAAGCCGCGTTGAGGCGCTAACGGCTCAATATCCACCCGATTGCGATTGGAAAGTGAATCAAAGTGTTCAAATTCGACAATCTGCAGCATCACCAAGCGAAAAATAATGATGCCAAACAACACTAGCGAAAAAAGCCCGGCGAATATCAGTCGGTTACTGACCAATCGACTTTCACGAAAATGGTCTTTGAGCCTGTGCCGGGGATCGATCACAATCAACTCACCTGAAAACTACGACGTATTTTCCTTAATACGGCATACACAAAGGGCCAGACCAGTGTACTGGTCAGTACGGTCAACCAGTGGTTCCAACTGAAGGTGATCGGCGCACTCAGCATCACGATAAAATGCACCAGAGAAACCAGGGACAATATTGTAAAAGCCTGTTGCCAAAGAGGATATTGACGAATTTGCAAATGTAAACGCCCAACCAGATAAATCACCAGTGCATAGGCAAATGCATGAATCCCCAGAATACCTCCGGTGACCACATCCATCACCAATCCGGTAAACCAGGCAACGCCAATGCTGACCCGTTGTGGTAAAGCCATTGCCCAGTAAATCAGCGTGATAGCAACCCATTCCGGACGTGCATATCGAAGCGTATCTGGCAGTGGCACCAGCATTAATAAAATGGCGAATAACAAGGTAATGTATATGACACTGCTATGCTGTGACTTCACCAGAACCATCAGTTACTTTCCTCCGATGGCGTCACTGGCGCATCCACTGCAGGCTGTTCTTCCAATGCAGGCTGTTCTTCCACTGCAGGTAAATCACTTTCTTCAATTTGCAAAGGATATGTAATACCGAAATCAATTTTTTCACCCGGCAGTACCAACATGACTTCTCGACTGGTTGCCAACCGAGCAGCTGGACTAACGCTAATTTCGGCAAAAGATTTTCCCTGAGGGAAGTTTACTGAGATCACCTTTCCAACGGGGTAACCAACCGGGAAACGCCCCCCCAGGCCCGAGGTTACCAATAGATCTCCAACGCGCACATCGGCATTGTGCGGTAAAAACTCCATCTGTAAATTTTCTCCTAGACCCCGCCCAGTGACCACAGCGCGTAAGCCATTTCTGACAATCTGTACTGGAATACTGTGGCTGGGGGCGGTNNTGGGGTCGGTTAACAACACGACGCGGCTGGAAAACTGGCTGACTTCCGCCACCTGTCCCATGACACCTAGAGAATCGAGTACTGGCTGCCCTTCATAGACGCCAAAGGTTTCACCTTTATCGATGATGACATGCTGATAAAAAGGATCTAAGTCGACACTGAGCAGTTCGGCAACCTGCACCCGTTCCTGTAGACGAAATGATGAACCAAGCAATTCTCGCAAGCGCATGTTTTCACTTTCCAGCGCCTGCATTTTTTGCATCCGCACACTATTAGTGAGGTTTTGTGCTTCAAGCTTCATGATTTTCTCACGCAGTTGCCGATGGCCCTGAAAAAAATCAGTAAACCATGTGGTGAAATCGTCTGGCATAGAGGCGAGTTTCTGTACAGGATAAACAGCCGTAGACAGGGTCATCCTGACGGGCTTGAAATAATCCAGTCGTGTATCCAGAAAATACAATAACAACGATGCGACTACTGCAAGCAGCATCCGAGTATTTAATGAAGGTGTTTGGGCAAATAACGGTTTAATGGCTCAGTTCCGAAAATGAAAAGACCTTCACAAATAACCTTGCTATTTGTAAAGGTCAAATACCTACTTCAATCTGACTGAAGACTATTCAAACGTAAATACGTCGCTCCCGCGTTCGTCAATAAGTTCTAATGCTCGACCACCCCCTCTGGCAACACAGGTCAGCGGGTCTTCTGCGACAATGGCTGGCAAGCCGGTTTCTTCCATTAACAGGCGATCCAGGTCTCTTAGTAACGCACCACCACCCGTCAGCACGATGCCTCGTTCAGCAACGTCAGCACCCAGTTCCGGCGGTGTCTGTTCCAGCGCAGTTTTCACTGCAGCGACAATACCGGCTAATGGATCCTGCAACGCTTCCAGTATTTCATTACTGTTCAGTGTGAAACTCCGGGGGATTCCTTCTGCCAGATTACGTCCACGTACTTCCATTTCTCGGACTTCGTTTCCAGGATAGGCAGAACCGATTTCTTTTTTGATCTTTTCAGCAGTGGCTTCACCAATCAATGTGCCGTAATTCCGACGGACATAATTGACAATCGCCTCATCGAACAAATCACCACCAATTCGCACTGAAGCTGAATAAACAATACCGTTCAGTGAGATAATCGCGACTTCAGTGGTGCCACCACCAATATCCAGCACCATCGAGCCGCTGGCTTCTTCTACCGGCATACCGGCACCAATGGCCGCTGCCATCGGTTCTTCAATCAAAAATACATCACGCGCACCGGCGCCGGCAGCAGATTCACGAATTGCCCGACGTTCGACTTGTGTTGAGCCGCAGGGTACGCAGACCAAAACGCGCGGACTTGGTTTTAAAAAGCGACCTTCATGCACCTTGCGAATAAAATGCTGCAACATTTTTTCAGTAACAGTGAAATCGGCTATAACACCATCTTTCAATGGACGTATCGCAGTGATATTGCCAGGAGTACGCCCTAACATTCTTTTAGCTTCTGCACCTACCGCGGCGATCGAGCGAGGGCCGCCTGGCCCCTTATCCTGTCGAATTGCGACTACTGAAGGTTCATCCAAAACGATGCCCCGGCCGCGCACATAAATCAGCGTATTAGCTGTACCCAGATCGATAGACAGATCGTTAGAGAAGATCCCACGTAAACGTTCAAACATTGAAGAAACCACATCCGGAAGAGGTAAAATGGATACTTTAGCAATGCTCAGGTCTGTTGGGCAAGCAACTAATGATTTAAACTTCAACTTTGTGAAATCAATTAACTTACGGGACGACTGATGAGTTTAGATAAATCCGATGTAGAAAAAATCGCGCATCTTGCGCGGCTTGCCATTGATGAAAGCACGATTCCTGATTACGCCCGAGATCTTAATAACATTCTCAATCTGGTCGAACAGATGAGCGCGGTGAATACCGATGCAGTCAGTCCCATGGCGCACCCACTGGATGCACACCAACGATTGCGTGAGGATGTGGTATCCGAAACTGACCAACGTGAATTGTTCCAGTCTATTGCCCCTAAAACCGACGCTGGCGTCTACCTGGTTCCACAGGTCATCGAATAAATCCAACACAGGCAAGTACATGCATAACAAAACTCTTTCTGAACTTTCGGCCTTGCTACACAACGGTGACATCACCAGTGTGGAACTGACTCAACACTTTCTAAACCGTATCAAAACGCATAATGGCAATTTGAATGCTTTTATCAGTGTGACTGAAGAAAGCGCGCTGGCGCAGGCTGCGGCTGCTGATAAACAGTTTGCAGACAAGACTGCCGGTAAACTGACCGGCATTCCAATGGCGCATAAAGATATTTTCTGCACCAAGGGCGTTCGTACCAGCTGTGCATCAAAAATGCTCGATAAATTTGTTGCGCCCTATGATGCGACTGTGGTGGAAAAAATTGCAGCCAGTGGCATGGTAATGTTGGGTAAAACCAATATGGACGAATTTGCCATGGGTTCATCCAATGAAACCAGCTTTTACGGTCCGGTCAAAAATCCCTGGGATACTGAACGGGTTCCAGGTGGTTCTTCCGGAGGCTCTGCAGCAGCAATCGCTGCTCGACTGGCACCGGCGGCTACCGGTACAGATACAGGTGGTTCAATTCGTCAGCCTTCATCTTTATGTAATTTAACCGGTTTGAAACCAACTTATGGTCGTGTTTCCCGTTACGGCATGATTGCTTTTGCCTCCAGCCTGGATCAGGCGGGCCCGATGACGGCCAACGCCGAAGATGCGGCATTATTGTTAAATGTCATGTCGGGTTTTGATGAACGCGATTCCACCAGCGTGGAACGTGATGTTCCAGATTACACCGCAAATCTGAATGATTCCCTGCAAGGTCTGCGCATTGGTCTGCCAAAAGAATACTTTGGTGAAGGTCTGGCACCGGAAGTGGCAGAAATAATTGATGTCGCCATTAAGGAATTCGAAAAGCTCGGGGCAACCGTCAAAGAGATCAGCCTGCCAAATACCTCTCTGGCGATACCAACTTATTATGTGGTTGCCCCTGCAGAATGCTCATCCAATTTGTCTCGTATGGACGGCGTGCGCTTTGGCCATCGCTGTGAAGATCCAAAAGATTTACTGGATCTGTACCAACGTTCACGCGGTGAAGGTTTCGGTGACGAAGTTAAACGTCGCATCATGATCGGAACCTATGCACTATCTGCCGGTTATTACGATGCCTACTATCTTAAAGCTCAGAAATGCCGCCGTTTGATAAGCGATGACTTCCAACAGGCATTTGAAGAAGTTGATGTGATTATGGGACCTACCGCGCCAACCACAGCCTTTAAACTGGGTGATAAAGCCGATGATCCAGTAGCCATGTATTTAGCGGATATCTATACCATTAATACCAATCTTGCTGGTTTGCCCGGTATGTCAATTCCGGCAGGTTTTGCCAATGGCTTACCTGCTGGTTTACAGATCATTGGTAATTATTTCGATGAGGCACGTTTACTTAATGTTGCTCATCAATACCAACAGGTCACTGATTGGCATAAACAAATTCCAACAGCATTTCAGTGAAACCTAGGGTCTGTTGATCTTTCAGAGCCGCCTCTGTTGTGACTAAAATGCTCCAATCAAGGCGCGAGGAATGCAGTTTGTGAGATACATCCATGTATCTCACCCCTAAGGGGCTTACGCTTAAAAACGTTCCAGACGTTTTTGTAGTTGCTCTAAATACATGACGAGCAACGTGGAGTGGTACATTTTCAGTCACAACCCAAAGGGCTGGGACTATTTTTCCGCCCTACAGTGTTGAAAATGACTTATGTAGAACAACTACATCGCATCATTTCCGCCTTGTAGGACGAAAAAAATAGCCTCCAGCAGTGGTGGCTATGAAAGATCAACAGACCCTAGAGGCGAAAGCCCCTTTTTTAAAGCCATTCATCGCGGAGCGAAAAAATGAAAGCAGCAGAGCTATTTGTCCGTACTCTGGAAAATGAAGGTGTGGAATATGTTTTTGGTATTCCCGGTGAGGAGAATCTGGATGTCATGGACGCCTTGCTGGATTCCTCCATTCAGTTTATTACCACCCGGCATGAACAAGGTGCGGCCTTTATGGCAGATGTTTATGGTCGACTCACTGGCCGTGCAGGAGTCTGTATGGCGACACTCGGTCCGGGTGCGACCAATCTGATTACCGGTGTGGCTGATGCCAATATGGATCATGCCCCCCTGGTAGCCATTGCCGGTCAGGCTTCGACCAATCGCTTGCATAAAGAATCGCATCAGGTCCTGAATCTGGAAGCGATGTTTTTGCCCATCACCAAATACTCCACTCGAATTGTCAGCCCTGAAGTGATTCCGGAAATTGTTCGCAAAGCTTTTAAAGTGGCGCAGACCGAGAAAACCGGTGCCTGTTTTATTGAGTTTCCTGAAAATATTGCCGAGATGGAAATTGACGATGCTCCACTGCGGGTCAAACACGCCACACCTCCTGAACCGGCTGCTGAACATATCGAACGAGCAGCAGAATTAATTTCCAATGCAGAAAATCCGATTATTCTGGCGGGTAATGGCGTCATTCGTGCGCATGCCGCTAAAGCGCTTACAGAATTTGCTGAAAAGCTGGGAATTCCTGTCGCCAACACCTTTATGGCCAAAGGCGTCATTCCGTTTGGTCATCCCATGTCACTGGGCAGTGTTGGGTTGCAGTCAAATGACTATGTGAATACCGGCTTTGCCAATGCCGATGTAATTATTTGTATCGGCTACGACATGGTTGAATACCACCCCTATCTCTGGCATCCCTCACGGGATCGCACGCTGATTCATATTGATACCACCCATGCTGAGGTTGATGGATATTACAGTGTGGTATTGGGTGTTGTGGGCAATATTACGCACAGTCTGAATCGAATTGCAGCCCTAACCACGCCGCACGAAGGTAAGGCCATGCGTACTTTACGCGATAGTCTGATTACAGAAATGAATCAGCATCGCCGTGATACCGAATTCCCTGTTAAACCACAGAAAATCATCTGGGATCTGCGTACCGCCATGCATCTGGAAGATATCGTAATCTGCGATGTGGGTGCCCATAAAATGTGGATGTCACGAATGTTCCGCTGTGAATACCCGAACACCTGCATTATTTCCAATGGCTTTGCCAGCATGGGCATAGCAGTTCCGGGTGCAATTGCAGCCAAACTGGCACATCCGGAACGCAAAGTCGTTGCAGTAACCGGTGACGCTGGTTTTCTGATGAACTCTCAGGAAATTGAGACAGCCATTCGTTTGAATATCGCGATTGTCATTCTGATTTGGAACGATGCAAGCTACGGTCTGATTGAATGGAAACAGCAAAACCAGTTTGGCCGAACCAGTAATGTAAAATTCGGCAATCCGGATTTTGTACAATATGCGCAATCATTTGGCGCAACGGGTGTCAGAGTGAATAAGACCGAAGAGTTAATGTCTGTTTTAAAAGAAGCTTTGGACAGAAATACAGTCACCGTTATTGATTGTCCGGTGGATTATCGTGAAAATCTGAAACTGACAGAATCTCTAGGTCAATTAACCCAGCAAACTGAGAGATAAAATGAAGTCTGGAAAACGTTTTGCACTGTTTATAGCCGCCCTATTTGCATTATTGTTTGTCGTCTTTATGTACAAGAATGCTACCGCTCCGGCCTACACCGAACTTACGTTTGAGGATGTAGACGGAAAAATGCATAATTTCACCGAATATGCCGGTAAACCAATATTGATGATTTTCTGGGCGACTGATTGCCCGGCGTGTATTCAGGAACTGCCCGAACTCATTGCTTTGCATGAAGAATACGCAAAAAAAGGCTTGGTCATGCTGGGCGTTTCACTGCCCCACGACACACCTTCACATATCAAGGCAATGCGTGAAGACCGGGGTCTTCCCTACACGCTTATCTGGGACAGTGAAGGCGAAATTTCCAGCGCATTTAATAATGTTCGGGTGACACCAACGCATTATCTGATTTCGCCCGAAGGCAAAATTGTGATGCGCAAAATTGGTGTACTCGATAAAGAGAGCGTTTCAGCACAGCTCGACAAAATGGGCCTCAGCTGATTTATAGCTTAAAACTGCTACACATCAGATAGCACATATGGTATAAAGTCCGGCTTAGTTTATTCAGAATGATGCGTTGGCAGGACGCGTCAGTCACTAAAAATGCATCAGGAGCAGGATTAACATGTCCAGAGTATGTCAGGTAACGGGCAAACGCCCTATGAGCGGAAACAATGTTTCACACGCTCACAACAAAACAAAACGCCGTTTCCTACCTAACCTTCACTCACACCGTTTTTGGGTTGAGTCTGAAAACCGTTGGGTAAAATTGCGTGTCAGCAATCATGGTCTGCGTATCATTGATAAAAGAGGTATTGATACCGTTTTATCTGATCTCCGTAGCCGCGGCGAAAAAATCTAAGGAGTCAGGACATGCGCGATAAAATCAAATTAGTTTCATCAGCAGGTACAGGTCACTACTACACTACTGATAAAAACAAACGCACCATGCCGGAAAAAATGGAAATCAAAAAGTTTGATCCCGTTATCCGTCAACACGTGATGTATAAAGAAGCAAAAATCAAGTAACACTATTGTTTACTGCTTCTAAAAAAACCCGCTCTTTAATGCGGGTTTTTTTATGGCTCGAATAAATTAAACTTAAAATTGTTCTTTATTTTGGGCAATGAGATGAACTGTGCCGCGCTCCAAAAATATTGAAATCTCAGATGATATCTATGTTGCAACAACGTAGTAGACGATTCACCTCAAAACCGTATTATAGTGCGCTATGACTATATTGCTGGAAGCACAAAATCTGTCACGTTATTTTGGACCCAATGTTGTGGTTCAAAATATCGATCTCACGGTAAAACGCGGAGAAATACTGGGTTTTCTCGGTCCCAATGGTGCTGGTAAAAGCACCACTATGAAAATGCTTAGCGGTAATCTGGCGCCGGATAAAGGCGAGATCCATATCAATGGTTTTGATTTATTGTCGCAACCTAAGCAGGCCAAGGCTCAACTGGGCTATCTGCCGGAAAATCCGCCGTTATATCGTGAATTGACCGTCAACGAATATTTACAGCATTGTGCCAGACTCAATCTGCTCAAAGGCCAGCAACTTAAATCTGCAGTTGCAACGGTCATTGAGCGCTGTGGACTGGGTGATGTCCAGCGACGTTTGATCGGTCAATTATCCAAAGGCTACCAACAGCGTACCGGCATCGCTCAGGCGATCGTGCATAACCCGGCGGTGGTCATTTTGGATGAACCGACTTCTGGTCTGGATCCCCTACAAATTCGGCAGATCCGCGAACTCATTCGTGAACTGGCCAATGAACATAGCGTGATACTGTCGACGCATATTCTGCCAGAAGTGGAAATGCTCTGCGATCGGGTACAAATCATCAGTAAAGGCCAGGTCATGTTTGCCGATAGCCTGACAGCTCTGCATCAGCAAAGACTCAACAGCAGCCTGAGGATCACTTTATCTGCCCCGCCACCGATCACCGAGCTTCAGGCTCTAACGAATGTGTCTTCGGTGGAGCCCGTTTCAGCCAATCAGTTTCGAATCCTTTATCACCCGGAACAGGATCCTACAGAAAACCTGATAGCGAGTGCCGTATCTAAACACTGGCAACTGCAGGAACTGTTGCGTGAACAGGACTCGCTGGAAGATATTTTTATGCATCTGATAAAAGATGACGCACCGCTAGCTGAGGTTAAAAACTGATGTGGTGCGTGGCAAGACTTGAAATTTCGCGACTGTTTTTGTCTCCTTTTGCCTGGATAATGCTGGCATTAGTACAGTTTTTACTGGCATATATGTTTCTCAGTCATATTGAGTATTTTGCTCAGATTCAGGGCCAGATTTCAGCCATCCCGGGAGCTGCCGGTGTAACAGAAATGATTATTGCGCCATTATTAAGCAATGCTGCTCTGGTGTTGCTATTGATTGCCCCATTTATCACCATGCGGGCTTTTGCTGATGAACATCGTAACCATAGTCTGCCTCTTTTGATCTCTGCGCCACTTTCCGCCAGTCAGATTGTGTTAGGTAAATACCTCGGATATCTTGGTTTTTTTCTGCTGCAATTAGCATTGATTGCTTTAATGCCACTATCGCTGCTTGCCGGATCAGCAATCGATTTTTACCAGTTTGGTGTGAGCATGTTCGGGCTGTTTTTGCTGGTAGCCAGTTTCTTGGCCGCCGGAATATTTTTATCATCACTCACCACCCAGCCGATTATTGCAGCGGTGATGACATTCTGTTTACTGTTTTTATTATGGATAATTGATTTTGCTGCGGCCAGCGCTGTTTCAGGCCAAATTAACTGGCTGGCCTGGTTATCCCTGTTAGGACATTTTCAACCGCTGCTGGCAGGACAGATTAACAGTGTTGATCTAAGCTTTTTTGCTCTGTTCTGCGTGGTATTTATTCTGATGACTATTCGGCGACTTGATGCAGCGAGGTTGAGTCTATGAAGATGTCAAAACAGTTTAAATATCAACATCGCCTGCAACAGATCATCTTTTACATTTTATTGCTGGTAGTGATTATCGCAGTAGCCGTTCTTTCGAATCGTTACAGCTTTGAGTCAGACTGGACAGCTAACCAGCGACATACCCTCTCTTCTGCTACTACCGAATTATTACAGTCGCTTGAAACACCAGTGACAATAGAAGTATTTATCAGTCCCGGACATCAGTATCAATCAGCAGCAGAAAGTTTATTAAAGCGCTATCAACAGCATAGTCAGCAACTTACAGTGTCGTTTATTGATCCTGTCAGCCAGCCACAGCGGGTTCGTGAACTGGACATTCAGCAGCAGGCTGAAATGGTAGTTTCAGGTCAACAGGGACAACAACATGTATATGATTTATCTGAGCAATCGCTAAGCAATGCCATTATAAAAGTCAGTCGCAGTAACTTGCCTGAATTAATCTTTATTACTGGTCATGGTGAACGGGATATTGCCGGTGATGGTGCATTTGATATGTCGCAATGGGGACAACAGTTGAATAGCACCGGCTTTGAGGTGCAATCTCTGACCATGACAGAAGCGATGCAACTTAACAGCGAGGATAAAAAAATTGTATTGGTTATTGCCAGTTCACAAGCCGCCTGGCCGCAAAGCGATATTGTCCAGTTACAGTCATGGTTGCAGCAAGGCGGTAATCTGCTCTGGCTCAGCGAACCTGACACTGATACGGGCTTGGCGGCCATCCGTGAACAGCTTAATCTGAGCTTTGTACCGGGTACGATGGTGGATCCCAATGCCGGTAAATTAGGTCTGGAAGATCCACGTTTTGTGATTGTGACAGATTACGCCAATCACCCGGTTACGGCAGCCACTTCCAGCGTCACCCTGATGCCAGAAGCGCATGCTATTCAATTATCAGAAGCTGAATCTGCTTGGCAAGTTACTGAGCTGATGCAATCACAAAGTGATAGCTGGTCTGAATTAGGTGATATGACCGGCACTAGTCTGGATGATTTACGTTTTGATGCAGAAATCGATATTCCAGGGCCGTTAATGCTCAGCGTATTAATGGAAAAACCTGTTTCAACAACTCAACAACAACGTGTTGCCGTATTTGGTGATGGCGATTTTGTCTCCGACCTGTATCTTGGCACAGCGGCCAATCTTGAACTTGCGATGGCTCTGGCAAACTGGCTGGTTGCTGAGGATGATTCAATCGATATTCCGGTCATCACAACCCGAGATAACCAACTGGTATTAACCGAGCACCAATCATTATTTATTGGTATTGGATTTTTACTCGGATTACCACTTAGTCTGCTTTTGATTGGCATAAGTATCTGGTGGATTAGAAGACGCTGATGAAAAGCACATATCTGACCAATCTGCTGTTATTGGTGGTTGCGGTTCTATTAGTGTGGTTAATGACAGAATCGCAAGTAGAGGATTCAGCTTATATCACTGATAAAATTCAGGCGGCACAGGTCAATCAAATTACAATTGTTCGCCGTGAACAGCAAACCATTCACTTGCAACGCGATCAGCAATGGCAGTTAAGCCAGCCAATACATGTGCGAGCCAATCAAACCCGGATCAATCTGTTACTCAGTCTGTTACAACAACCAGCTCATCAACAGATCCCGGTGACACAAACAACTGACCTGGCAGAATTCGGACTGCAGCAGCCTGAGTTGTCATTAGTTTTCAATGAATACCATTTTGCTTTTGGTGATACTGAACCGCTCAGCGGGTATCGTTATATTCTGCACAATCAGCAGATTTATTTAATTAACGATGATATTTCACCATTACTCGGTGCCAGTGCCAGTAGCTTTGTCGATAACCGTTTATTGGATCCGGCCAGCAAAATTGCAGCTCTGCACTTGCCTGAGCTGCAAAACCAACAGGGCCAGCAAAAATACGCGGCACTCTCCATAGTTCAGCAAAATGACAGCTGGCACTCCATGCCGCAAAATTATCCTCAGGATAAACTCCTGGCACTTTTGCAAAACTGGCAACAGGCTTATGCCATGCAGGTTGTTATCATGTTAGATGATGAAACAAGTACACCGGATGAGCAGGAAGTGACCATTAAATTAACCGATAACACACAGCGTAAATTTGTTGTATCACATAGCGAGGAAGGTCTTACGCTTACTGATCATCAACAACAATTACAATATCTGTTTCCAGCCACCATTATTCCTGCCCTCTTTTCAATAAACGAGTGATATGCCTGAATTACCTGAAGTCGAAACCACCCGCAGTGGCATTGCGCCATATATAGAAAATCAGCAGGTTAAGCAGGTTGTCATTCGTGACTCTCGACTGCGCTGGCCTATCACTGACAACCTGGATGAAAAACTGTGTGGGAAAATCATTCAGTCGGTCAGCCGCCGCGCCAAGTATTTATTGTTGCATACCACTGAAGGCACGCTGTTTATCCACCTGGGTATGTCCGGGCGGTTACGTATTCTGACTGCTTTTCAGCCAGCCGAAAAACACGATCATGTTGATATTGTGTTTGCCAATGATATTATTCTGCGCTTTACCGATCCACGCCGCTTTGGGGCTGTATTGTGGACCAGTGAGCCACCGCTGCAACATCCGTTATTAAACCATCTGGGGCCAGAGCCACTGGGGGAGGATTTTGACGCCGAATATCTGTTCCAACGTAGCCGTAAACGTCAGGTCAGCATTAAAACTTTTATTATGAATGCGGAGATCGTTGTAGGTGTGGGGAATATCTATGCCAGTGAATCGCTGTTTCTCTCCGCCATTCACCCTCAGCTGATAGCTGCAAAACTAACAAAAAAACAGGCAGAAAAACTGGTTGCCGCGATCAAACTGACATTGGAAAAAGCTATTGCAGCGGGCGGGACAACCTTACGGGATTTTCGGGATAGCGAAGGCAAACCCGGATATTTTGCTCAGGAATTATGGGTTTATGCCCGGCAGAAACAAGGCTGTAAACAATGTGGTCATCCAATAGAATTGATTCGCCAGTCACAGCGGGCGACCTATTTCTGCCCATATTGCCAAAAGATTTGAAGCAAATTATTGTTTAGAGAAATACTCTGCCAATAGGCGAATTTCAGTTTCGCTGTACGCCGCAGCATGATGTCGCATAACAGAAGACTCTCTCGCCCCGCTGGCAAACCCCAGCATCTGTTCAATAAAATAATCTTGCTCCAAACCTGCAAGTTTGGGCATTTCACCTTTGCTGTGGCCATTGGTACCATGACAAGTCGCGCAGGATGAAGCCAGTAAAGCCATATTTGGCTCAGCCTGAATCCAGGTCGAAGTCAGTAGCAATGCAAGACATATCAGCAGTCGTTTCATAATCCCCCTTTCGTCCGTTTCACGGCGATGTATCAAGCTACGTTATAATACGTAACCCATTTTATGCAAAGCCATTCATGACCGAGATTATTAAACTAGATGCCACCATTCCCGAGTCATTAAGTGGCTTGCGTGTCGATCAGGCCTTGGCCCAGCTGTTCTCAGAATACTCCCGCGGTCAGCTGACCAAATGGATTAAAGCCGGCGATGTATTGGTCAATCAGAAAGTCTGTCGCCCTAAAGATGCGGTACGCACCGGTGACCAGATTGAAATTGCCGCACAGCAGATTATTCATGAAGATAACTGGCAGGCCGAAACTATCGCACTGGATATTATTTATGAAGATGACGATGTATTAATCATCAATAAAGCGGCAGGCATGGTAGTGCATCCTGGCGCTGGCAACCAGAATGGCACAATGGTCAACGCGTTATTGGCTCATGCGCCCCAACTTACTCATATTCCGCGCGCCGGGATTGTGCATCGCATTGATAAAGACACTACCGGACTATTAATGGTCGCTAAAAGTCTGCAAGCACATCATTCATTAATCAGCCAACTACAGCAGCGTACCGTAATTCGTGAATATCAGGCCATTGCCTGCGGTGTGTTTACCGCCGGGGGAACGGTTGATGCACCAGTTGGTAGACATCATATTGATCGTAAACGTATGGCCGTGACACAAAACGGTAAACCTGCCGTGACACACTATCGGATTGAGGAACGCTTTCGGGCACATACCCATTTGCGTTGCAAACTGGAAACCGGGCGCACTCACCAGATCCGTGTGCATATGGCGCATATTCGCCATCCTTTATTGGGCGATCCTTTATATGGTGGCCGGTTTAAAACACCAAAAGGGATGACGGATAGCTGTCTGGCTGCCTTGCAGAATACACATCGTCAGGCTTTACATGCCGGTTTACTGGGGTTTGATCATCCGACTACTGGGGAAGCAGTAAGCTGGCAGATCCCCTTACCCGATGATATGCAACGATTATTGGAACTGTTACGGATGGATGCTACCAGCCATACCGATTAACCAGAGGAAAGAACTGTGAAGGCACCAAACAATCTGCATCATGTCATTGATGTGTTTTTAGCCTTTCTCAAACTGGGTCTGACGGCGTTTGGCGGACCGATTGCTCACATTGGTTATTTTCGCACTGAATTTATCAATAAACGGCAATGGCTTTCTGAACAGCAGTTTTCTCAGTTACTTGCTGTTACACAGTTTTTACCTGGCCCAGCCAGTAGCCAGATGGGATTTTCAATTGGCTTGTTTCGCGCTGGCTGGCTTGGTGA
>NZ_DFTU01000106.1:29672-32258 GCF_002379485.1 Methylophaga sp. UBA4204
TATCGCGTTTACCCTGCCTTCTGCATTACTGCTGTTTGCTTTTGCCGCCATTGCTCATCAGCTGGACAATGCTATCGGCATGGCTATTATTGATGGTCTAAAACTGGTGGCGGTTGCGGTGGTCGCTCATGCCGTTATCAGTATGGCTCAGAAACTGACGCCGGACTGGCAACGTATCTTGATAGCACTGTTCAGTTTTGCCTTACTGTTGATTTTCAATCTGGCGATTATGCAAATTGCAGTGATTATCCTGGGTGGACTGGCAGGCTGGTTTTTATGTCGCCAGCAACAACTTTCAGCGGATTTTAGATTCCCGGTCAATTATGGCAAACAAACCGCGTGGATATTATTCAGTGTGTTTATGTTGCTGCTTATTCTCAGTCTTTTTGCAGGCAGTGAGCTTAATACCACTAATATGCTGGCTGGCTTCTATCAGGCCGGCGCATTGGTATTTGGTGGTGGCCATGTTGTGTTGCCGTTGCTCGAACAACAGACCGTTGCCACTGGTTGGCTCACCACCGATCAGTTTTTAACCGGTTATGGTGCCGCTCAGGCCGTTCCTGGCCCGATGTTTACGCTGGCAACCTATCTCGGCGCTGAAATCCCCACTCAATTGCCCTCGGCCTGGAATGCCCTACTGGCTACCCTCGCCATTTTTGTTCCGGGGTTTTTATTATTGCTGGCGATATTACCGCTGTGGCAGCAACTTGCTCATCTGCCCAATGCAGGTGCCGTTGTTGCCGGCATTAACGCAGCTGTAGTCGGTTTACTGGCCGCTGCTTTATACGATCCGATTTTCACTGAAGGCGTAAATCATTGGCTGGATTTACTGATTGCGCTCGGCGGCTTTTTAATTATTTTCGTGCTGAAACGTTCGGCATTATGGACTGTATTGTTCTGTGTCAGTGCATCAATCGTTGTTGCTTTGGTCTAATCTGGAGAAAGAAAACAGCTCCGCTAACGGGTGTTCGCGCTGTTCGATATTCGCTCTTAACAAGCCAGCACCAATCATGCTGTAGGTAATACCGTTTCCACCATAGGCCATGGCAAACTGCACACGTTCACCATATTGGGGATGAGCACCAAAAAATGGCAAGCCATCTTCCGTTTCAGCGAAGGTACCCGCCCAGGAAAATGTCGGGTTCATTGGTAGTTTGGGAAACAATTTTTCGACTTTCTTGGCCAGAGTCTGGGCTTTTTTATCGACACGTTTATCCCGTTTTGCCGGGATATCAATATCATCATCTTCCCCACCGACCAACAAACGACCATCGCCAGTAGTTCGCATATAAAGATACGGTCTGGTGGATTCCCACATCATGGTTTTATTTAATTCGCCCAGTAACTCGGGATCTATCGGGTCGGTGATAATNNCTTTCTTGGACAGAGTATGGGCTTTTTTATCTACCCGTTTATCCCGTTTTGCCGGGATATCAATAGCATCATCTTCGCCACCGACCAGTAAACGTCCATCACCGGTAGTTCGCATATACAGATAAGGCCTGGCGGATTCCCACATCATGGTTCTATTTAATTCGGCCAGTAACTCAGGGGCTATCGGATCAGTGATAAAGGCATAACTACTGCGATTTGAAGCTACATTTTGTTTCAGTAATTTCTGACTGGCATAACCCGTTGCTATTACCACGTGTTTACAAACAATTTTAAATCCAGACGTTGTCGTTAAAACAACCTGTTTATCAGAAGGCTTCAAATCTTTTATTTCGGTTCGGTCATAAACGTGATGGCCACTACTTTTCAGCCTGTCCAGAAGTTTATGCGCCAGTCGATAAGGGTCAACTCGAGCAGCCAGTTTGCTAAGGATGGCCCCGGATGATTTAAAACCATACAATTTTTTTATCGCGTCTGATTCCAACCATTCAACATCAAATCCATGTTTTTGTCGTAACAGAAATTCAGCTTTTAGGGATTTTTTATCACGACTGCGACTGGCATAATACAGACTTTCCTGCATTTCAAAATCGACATCACCGACAGTCTCAGCAAGTTTTTTAAGGCCATTAATTGCCTCTGCACATGCCCGATAAGCTTTTAATGCATCCACTTCGCCATACAATTCTGCAAGCTCAGTCAGATGAGTATCAATTTCGTATTGCAGCATAGCGGTACTGGCAGCAGTGCTGCCCCAGCCAATATCCCGTTGTTCGATAACCGCCACGGCATATCCATTTGAACTGAGATCGTCAGCAATCAAAGCTCCGGTTATACCACCGCCAATAACTGCTACATCACAGTCAATATCCTGATCCTGAGCCGGAAAGATTCGCATCAATCCATTTCTAATCGCCCAGTAGGGATACCCGCTTTTCAGGTCCATTTTTCAGCCTTGTCCATTGTAAAGAAAGCTCAGCATAGACTAGTTCTTTCAATACTGGGCTAACCTGAGTTAAGGTCAATTTTTGGCCAAAAAAAAGGGGCGATAAACGCCCCTTTCTCAATAGAACTTTTAGTAGACTGCTTATTTTTTCGCAGCAGCTTCACGTTCTTTAACTTCTTTAATAACCTCTTCTGCCACGTTACGTGGGCATGGCAAGTAGTGCAGGAACTCCATAGAGAACTGACCAC
>NZ_DFTU01000106.1:32448-32877 GCF_002379485.1 Methylophaga sp. UBA4204
GTCACCGATAACATCACCAACGTTATCATCCGGGCAGAACACATCTACTTTCATGATCGGCTCCAGCAATTGTGGGCCCGCTTTCGGAATGGTTTGACGGAACGCACCCATCGCAGCAATTTCAAAGGCCATTGCTGATGAATCCACGGCGTGGAATGCACCATCAAACAAGTTTACTTTGACGTCAAGTAATGGGAAGCCCGCTAAAACACCACGGCCCATCATTTTCTTGAAGCCGGCTTCAACAGCTGGCCAGTATTCACGAGGAACGCTACCACCGGTTACGGTTGATTCAAAATTGAAACCGCTGCCTGGTTCACCTGGTTCAATGATGTAGTCAATACGACCGAATTGACCAGAACCACCCGATTGTTTCTTGTGGGTGTAACTGTCTTCGATTTTTTGCGTAATGGTTTCACGGTAAGCAAC
>NZ_DFTU01000106.1:32991-33330 GCF_002379485.1 Methylophaga sp. UBA4204
TTCACGGTAAGCAACCTGCGGTTCACCAACAATTACATCAACGTTATGGGTACGCTTCAGGATATCGACTTTGATATCCAAATGTAATTCACCCATACCTTTCATAATGGTTTCACCGCTATCGTCATCGGTTTCAACACGGAAAGAAGGATCTTCTTTAATCATTTTGCCCAGTGCAACACCGAGTTTTTCAGCGGCAGCTTTATCTTTAGGCGCAATCGCGATTGAGATAACGGGATCCGGGAAGACCATTGGTTCCAATGTCGCCGGATTTTTCGGGTCACATAAGGTGTGTCCAGTCTGAACATCTTTCATACCGACGATGGCGATAATGTCACC
>NZ_DFTU01000055.1:0-275 GCF_002379485.1 Methylophaga sp. UBA4204
TGGCAGTATGGAAACCGTGTGGCATGAAGGCGAGATTACACCGCCATACACCAAAGGTATTCTGGACTGGCACTATACCGATGCCCATATTCGTCTGAATAAAGGTGAGGAGATGGGGCGTTTCAACATGGGGTCGACGGTGGTTTTATTGTTACCACCTGGCGCGCCAACCTGGACAGATAACTGGAAAGCCGAGATGAAGATAAAACTGGGTCAGGCCCTGACCTGAGGTATCTAAATAATCAAACGCAAAAAAAAACCGGACATTGTCCGGT
>NZ_DFTU01000055.1:332-5347 GCF_002379485.1 Methylophaga sp. UBA4204
AAAAAACCGGACATTGTCCGGTTTTTTTGTTTGCTATCTAGACATTGTTACGCCAGGCGTGACAACTGTTGTCCTTTAATTGCTCCACTTCTTCCGGACCCCAGGTACCCGCTTTATAGGTGTGGATGAAATCTTTTTCTTCAGACCATTTCTCCAGGATCGGATCAACCGCTTTCCAGGCCAGATTGACTTCATCAGCACGCAGGAATAAAGAACGATCACCTTGGATAGCATCCAGGATTAATGCTTCATAAGCATCAAGCTTGTGCTTGTTGTCATCGGACTCCATTGTTTCCAGACCAACGGTATGCGCTTTCATTTCCAACCCGGGTTGTTTGGCCTGTAGTTCAATACGCAACGTATTGTCAGGTTGCAGACCCATGACAATCCAGTTGGCATGACTTTCACCTACTTTGGTGTCTTTGAATAATTCCAAAGGCGGTTTTTTAAAGCGAATGGCAATCATCGCTTTTGATTCAGGCATGCATTTACCTGTACGCAGATAAAAAGGCACACCATGCCAGCGCCAGTTATCAATATAGACTTTCATCGCGGCATACGTTTCGGTCACACTGCCTGCAGGTGCATCATCTTCTTCCAGATAACCTTTGACCGGTTTGCCGTTGATTTCACCTGCCGCATATTGGCCACGGAAAGCATGTTGATCAACGATGTCTTTAGTGATTGGACGAATTGATTTGAGAACTTTTACTTTTTCATCGCGTAATGATTCATCATCCATGTCTGCAGGTGGTTCCATTGCGACCAATGCCATCACTTGCAATAAGTGACTTTGAATCATGTCACGTAAAGCGCCCGAACCATCATAGTAGCCAGCACGGCCACCAACACCTTGTTGTTCGGCATGGGTGATCTGTACGTGATCAATGTATTTGTGATTCCACAAGGGTTCTAACAACAAATTGGCAAAGCGGAAAACAAAGATATTCTGAACCGTGCCTTTACCCAGGTAATGATCGATACGGTAAGTCTGTTCTTCGGTGAAGTTTTTGCGCAGAATGCGTTCCAGTTCAGCGGCACTTTTCTGATCGTAACCAAAGGGTTTTTCGACCACCAGATGACGCCAGCCATCAGTTTCCTGATTCAACCCAACTGCAGAAAGCTGATCGCCCACTACGCTGAATAGAGAAGGACTGATGGAGAGGTAAAAAACGATATTTTGAGAGAAACCATTTTCCGGTGTAGTGATCAGTTTTTTCAATTCGTGATAGCTGAAGGCTTCGTTGATATCACATTTGAAATAATGCACTTTCTTCAGAAAAGTTTGCAGTAAATCGTTATCGATGCCACCACGAACTCTGGGAGTAACGTATTCTGTTACCAGCTCCTGCCACTCTTCCTGGGTGCTTTCTTTGCGTCCCATACAAATGATGCGGGTGTCGTCGGTTAAACGATTTTCCGCTTGTAAATGATACAAGGCGGGCAGCAGTTTTTTCTGGGACAGATCGCCGGTGGCGCCGAAAATAACAATAGTACAAGGTTGCATGGTTTCTCCCGTTACAAGGCTGTGACTATGCCTTTGAGCGTATATAATTGAGTAATTGTACAATTTTGGGAGAGCATAGTGCGAAAAATTCTGTTTGCAAGTAGTGAAGTGCATCCGCTGATAAAAACCGGTGGCTTAGCGGATGTCTCAGCCAGTCTGCCATTGGCCCTTTCACAGATGCAGCAGGATATTCGTATTATCATGCCGGCATATCGTGCCACACTGCAGCAATTAGGCGAATGTCCGCTGATTGCCACAGTAAAACTGGAGGGCTATCATCAGCCTATCCAGCTTCTGCAAGCACAATTACCGGATAGTGATGTTGTCGTGTTGCTGGTGGATTCTCCTGAGCATTTTGATCGGGATGGTGGACCTTATTGCGATACACAAGGGGCAGACTGGGCGGATAATGCGGCACGTTTTGCGTTATTTTGCCGCGCTGTTGTAGCGGTAGCCACCAATCATGCTGGATTAGACTGGCAACCCGATGTAGTGCATTGTAATGACTGGCAGACCGGTCTGATTCCTGCGTTACTCAGCCTGGAAAAGACTCGCCCGGCTACTGTTTTCACCATTCATAACATGGCCTACCAAGGGTTGTTTTCCCGTGAAGTATTTGAGATGCTCGATTTGCCTGATGCGTTATGGCAGATTGAGGGCATTGAATTTTACGGCATGATGTCCTTTATGAAAGGTGGCCTGGTTTATGCCGACCACATCACCAGCGTCAGCCCCACCTATGCGCAGGAAATCTGTCATTACGAATACGGTTATGGCCTGGAAGGTTTACTGGCCTTGCGTTCAGAACAATCACGACTCAGTGGTATCGTGAATGGTATTGATACTCAGGAATGGAATCCGCAAACCGATAAGTTCATCAGTCACCACTACAGTATTAAAAACCTGCGACCCAAATTGCTCAATAAAAAAGCATTGCAGCAGCATTTCTTTCTTCCCGAATCAGCCGACACATTGATGTTTGGCATGATCAGTCGGCTGGTGTCGCAAAAAGGTGTGGATCTCACGATTGATGCGATTCATCGTCTACTGGCAGAAGGCAAAGATGTCCAATTGGTTTGTTTGGGAAGTGGCGAAGCCGGATTTGAACAGGATTTGCGTGTTTTACGTGCCAGATTTCCTGATAAAGTGGGCATCCAATTTGGTTATGATGAAGCATTGGCGCATAAAATCGAGGCGGGTGTTGATTCGTTTTTGATGCCATCACGATTTGAACCCTGTGGTTTGAACCAAATGTATAGTCTGCGCTATGGCACGTTACCTGTCGTCAGAAATACCGGTGGCCTGGCCGACACAGTAGTCGATGCGAACGAAGAAAATCGTAAACAGATGTTGGCAACAGGCTTTAAATTTACCAAGCCCACCGTCGAGGATTTGTACAATACTCTGTTAACGGTGAATGAATTATTTTCACATCCCCGGTTATGGCGACGGATGATGCTGACTGCAATGGTGCAGGATTTTAGTTGGATAAATAGCGCGCAAGCCTATTTGCACCTTTATCAGCAATTAGTGGATAACTCATGACAACACGGCAAGTTGATTTCAGTAGCGCTGTGGCGCTTGATTTACTTATGGACAAAGATTTACGTTCACACGTCCGTTTTTTGGTGAATTTATTGGGCGAAGTTATCGCTGAACAGTCCGGGCCTGAGGTTTATCAGGTGATTGAGCAGTTACGCAAAGGATTTATCCGACTGCGTAAGGAAGATGATGTTGAGCTGCGTCAAACTCTCAAGGATAAAATTGAATCGTTGGATGAACTGACCTTACGTGAAGTTATCCGCGCTTTTAATCTGTATTTCAGTCTGGTCAACACGGCTGAAGAAGCCTATCACCACCATAATCGACAAATTCAACTGCGAAACGGTGGAAATCTCTGGCATGGTTCGTTTCTGGATACACTGACTCAGTTCAAAAATGAAGGTGTATCAATCAAACAGCTACAGGATTTGCTGGAAAAACTGGTTTTTATGCCGGTGTTTACCGCCCATCCAACCGAGTCCAAACGACGCACCGTGATGGAAATCTTACGTCGCGTGTTTTTGCTTGATGAGAAACTTACTGAAGGTCTGATAACACCGTTTGATCAACAGCAGATTCGTAACCAATTGAAACGCCAAATCCAGCTGCTCTGGTCAACTGATGAAGTAAGAGCGGTTAAACCATCAGTTCGCGATGAAATCAAAAACGGATTGTATTATTTCAATGTCAGTCTGTTTGATGCAGTGCCACGCAGTTATCGTAACCTGGAGAATGCTCTTCGTCGGGTTTATGGTGATGAACTGGATCCGGAAACACCAATTGTGGTGCCAGATTATTTACGTTTTGGCTCATGGATTGGTGGGGACCGTGATGGCAATCCCTTTGTCACTGCGCAAACAACGGAAATGGCGATAGCGCTGCAAAAGCGCACGGTAATTCGACGTTATCTGGAAGATGTCACTAAACTCAGTTTTATTCTGACGCAGACGCAGCCACTCTGCGAGATCAATGCTGATTTGGCTACCGATATCGAACTGAGCGAACAACGTTTTGCCGGAGCCTTTTCAACCAATCCGCAACGGTTTATTAATGAGCCTTACCGCCGCAAGCTTTATATGATGCGCTATCGGCTCAAAGATAATCTGGCTGTTCTGGAAGAATTCTTTCGCCCGGATCTGCAAATTGAAAGTCTCGGTGTGGCCTATCATAACGAAGATGAGTTTCTGGCGGATTTGTACCTGATACATAAATCACTGGTGGATAATGGCGATATCGCGATAGCTGCCGCTGAACTCACCGATCTGATTCGGCTGGTCAAAACCTTTGGGTTTTATCTTTATAATCTCGATATTCGTCAGGAATCATCAAAGCATACTGATGCGGTGGGCGAGATATTAGCGCTCACTGGCCTCAATCGCCATTATCTGCAAATGGATGAAGCAGAGCGCCAGACGTTGTTATCGGATTTACTGTCGGCCCCCAGATTGCCAGAAATATACGGCGATTTGCAGCCAGACTCTCTGGAAATTCTCAATGTATTCAGATTAATCGCCCGACTGCGGGTAGAGGTCAGTGAAAAAGCATTTGGTAATTATGTGATTTCCATGACCCATCAGGCCAGTCATATTCTGGAAGTAATGCTGCTGGCCAGATTTGCCGATTTAATTGGTCAGGATGAACATGGCTGGTTTTGCCATATCCGGGTAGCACCATTATTCGAAACCATTGAGGATCTTGAGCATATCGAGCCGGTAATGTCTGCTTTGCTTGAGAACAGTCAGTACCGCACCTTGCTCAGTGCTTCGGGCAATATGCAGGAAGTCATGCTTGGCTATTCGGATTCCTGTAAGGATGGTGGCATTCTGGCATCTGCATGGAATTTATACCAGGCGCAGAAAACGGTCAGTCGACTTTCAGAACAATATGCTATCGGTTGCCGAATGTTTCATGGCCGTGGTGGCACCATCGGCCGTGGTGGTGGCCCGACGCATGATGCCATCTTGCG
>NZ_DFTU01000055.1:5492-6858 GCF_002379485.1 Methylophaga sp. UBA4204
CCATCTTGGCTCAACCGGTCGATACCGTGCACGGTCAGATCAAGTTTACCGAGCAGGGTGAAGTGCTGTCATTTAAATACGGTAATACTGAAACTGCGGCCTATGAGTTAGGTATGGGGGTCTCTGCATTAATTAAAGCCAGCAGGGGACTGGTAACCGATTCAGCTCAGGAAAAGCCCGAATACCTTTCGATCATGCAGCAACTGGCACAGTTGGGTGAACAGCAATATCGACAATTGACCGAGCAGACTCCCGGCTTTCTCGACTATTTCTATGAAGCCTGCCCAATCAGTGAAATCGGTTTGATGAATATTGGCTCACGGCCTTCACATCGTAAGGTCGGCGATCGATCCAAGTCTTCGGTCAGAGCGATTGGGTGGGTGTTTGCCTGGGCGCAATCAAGACATACCTTGCCAGGCTGGTATGGGATTGGCAGTGCGATTGCCACGTGGATTTCTGAGGATCCTGAAAGACGTCAAATACTGCAAAAAATGTATTTTGAATGGCCGTTTTTCCGGGCAATGGTGAGTAATACACAGATGTCACTTTCCAAGGCCGATATGGATATCGCGGCAGAATATGCTGATTTGTGTATCGATAAACAGCAGGCGCAACAGGTACTCTCTGTTATACGTAATGAATACCAGCAAACAGCCAGTCAATTATTACAACTGACAGGGGCGGAGACGCTAATGGCCGAAAATCCCCAATTAGCCTTGTCTTTACGAAGAAGGCAGGCTTACCTGGATCCGCTGAATCATATCCAGTTACTGTTATTGAAACGTTATCGGCATGGCGATTACAGTGATGCGGAAACAGCCAAATGGCGCGATCCGTTGTTGCGCACTATCAGCGCCATTTCACAGGGAATGCGTAATACCGGTTAATCGTCTTTGGCAGAACGATCCTTCTTGGGAATATAACGCGGTTTATCTTCCTTGCTTTTGGATCGTGCCTTGTTAGCCTTGGCCTTGGGTGCAAGCCCCTTCAATTTGCGGATGGGTAAGCTGTGGCCAAGGTGATATTCAATGCGTTCCAGATTTTTCAGATCGTGCGGTTCAACCAGATTAATCGCCGTGCCATGTTTATCTGCCCGACCGGTACGGCCAATACGATGAATATAGTTATCACCGCGAAACGGCAGATCGTAGTTAATAACATGGGTAATATCTGCCACATCCAGCCCCCTGGCAGCAACATCGGTGGCTACTGTGACCTTGATTTGGCCGGCGCGGAATTTACGAATCCGTTCGCGGCGTACAGATTGATCAAAATCACCATGTAACAGCTGAGCGGAGATATTCTGTGACTGTAACCAGTCGCAAACTTCTTCAGCACGGATTTTTTTATTACAGAATACTAAGGC
>NZ_DFTU01000055.1:6974-7237 GCF_002379485.1 Methylophaga sp. UBA4204
GGTGCGTTGATAAATGCTAATAATAAAGCCTGTTTATGTTCACGGTTATCAGCCAGATAAACCTGCTGAGTAACATTCTCTGCCAGTTGATTGGCCGCATTAATATGAATTTCCTGCGGGTCGGTAAGCAGTTCGTCGGCAAAAATTCTGACACCACTGCCTGCCAAGGTTGCCGAGAATAGTCCAGCCTGGAATTTTGATTTAATAGCGGCGAGCGCCATCAGCACATCAGGACCCTGACCCATATCGAGCATGCGATCGGC
>NZ_DFTU01000055.1:7358-9632 GCF_002379485.1 Methylophaga sp. UBA4204
TCGAGCATGCGATCGGCTTCGTCAATAATGACCAGTTCAACTGCTGATAAATCGACTGATTCATCATTTACCAGACTTAACAGACGACCGGGCGTAGCGATAATAATGTCGCATTGAGCAGTAGCATGTTGCACCTGCGCCCAAGGCGAGGCACCGCCGGTCAACATGGCGATGGTCGGTTTAAAGGCTTTACCGAGTTGATGAAACACATGCTGGATCTGAAATGCCAGTTCGCGGGTTGGAGCGAGGATCAGAATACGAGCCTGATCGTGCTTATGGCGTTCATCATTGAGGCGTTGCAAAATTGGCAGGATAAAGGCCGCCGTTTTCCCGGTACCGGTAGCGGCACAGGCCAATACGTCCTGACCGGCCAATAATGCCGGGATCGCCAGTTGCTGTACCTCAGTCGGTTTTTCAAAACCACTGTCGCGCACAGCGGCAATCAATTCATCATCAAGGAATAGATCGTCAAAAGTCATGGTGTTTATCTTATCAGTCGAAAGCGCCTGTGGGATCACAACAGGCATAGAAGTGGCGGGCAATATAACACAATATTGCTGCTAAGCCTGATGTGGTTGTTTTACTTCAGGTAGTCAAAACCAGCAAACAGCCAGCAATCATGACTGCGCAAGCCGCTAATCGGCGAAGAATATGTTTTTCATGAAAAATGCGGTAGCCGAGAAACACCTGCAATACCATACTGAGTTGGAATAACGCCAGCGAATAGGCCACCAGTAATTGCGAAAAAATCAGCATGGTGGTGTATTGCATCAAAAAAATAAACCCGCCCAGCCAGAGAAAATGACTGCGGTGTTGTCTGGCTGCTTGCCAGTCCATTTGCCAGCGTTTGCCACCAAACCAGTAATACAGACCAATCGATAATGGCAGGCCAAATAAACACCAATAGACTGTGGTTGCCAGTGCACCGCCACTCAATACGGCATTTTTAAGTGGCAGGGTGCCAATTGAAAATAACAGTATGGATAAAAACCGATATTGCACGCCGCGTTGCATGAATAATTGCGATAGTCGGTTTGCAGATGGAGTTGTGGCCGGAGGGAATAACAAAAAACTGCCAAGCAAAATGATTATAACCCCGCTGAGCCCCTGCATACTGGGCACTTCGCCCAGAAAGATCAGCGCAAGAATCATCGAAAATACAACTTTATACGCGTTCAGTGGGCCGAAAACCGATAAATCAGTTTTGGATAAAGACAACACCAGAAATAAAGTGCCCGCCATATCCAGCAGAGCAGCCAGCAGAATATTGATCCAGAAGCGATGATCAATGGCACTGTGTTCCACCAATAGTATTAAAGGCAGACTAATGCAGGCCAGAACGAGATAGGAAAGCATCACGATAAACAGTGAATGCAGACCTTTGTGAGTGAACTGTTTTTGAAAAACGTTAGCCGCGGCGGAGGAAAATATCCTCCCTAGGACAATCAGTAACTCCATTACTCAGCAGAGTTTAATGGCAGATAATTATTTTCAGCATTGGTTTGATAAGCATTAAACATCTGGTAGTTGGCGTCCGGATCAAAACTGAAGACGATAAAATGATCCTTGCGTGAGCCCATTTCCATGCCTGGTGTACCGACCGGCATCTGCGGAACCGACAAACCTTTGATATGAGCAGGTTTATCGATCAGTAATTGTTTAATATCATCAGCCGGCACATGGCCTTCGATCACAAAATCATTAATAACGGCGGTATGACAGGAAGCCATATTGTTGGGCACACCAAGTTTTTGTTTAATTGTCGCCATATCATTACGGATCTTATCAATCACTTCGAATTGATGTTTTTCGAGATGCTCAATCCATTTATGGCAGCACTGACAATTGGCGTCACGATATACAGTAATCGTTTGTGGCTGTTCAAGTTGCAGACGAGCCTGATCCCATTCGCTGGCGTGGAGAGTAGATGCTAAAGCCAGACTCAGCAGTAAAGTCAGGCCGAAATTTACCATTTTATTAAGGGCACTCAATCATAATCTCCTGATCCTGGCTGTTTTTCTCGACATACTCCAAAGCCCACAATGTCGACTTATTATTTTCAACATCAATCATCTGCGGCAACTCGACACAATCGATTCCATGGTTTTTAAAGTGATCGATTTCAGTTTCTGTCAGCAACTGCGGGTTATGCCAGATGGCTGAAATATCATCACTGATTTCAGCCTGAAAAGCTTCCAGACCCTCACGAGTAAAAATAATAAGTACCATGATTATGGGATATCCAAATAGGCTTTTTCAGAGATAGTCGCCCAA
>NZ_DFTU01000055.1:9714-15169 GCF_002379485.1 Methylophaga sp. UBA4204
TTTCAGAGATAGTCGCCCAATCTTCATCCTGTTCACGAAAGTTTTTATAGGCTTGATGAACACGATTGAATTTAGGATTTTCCGCGGCTTCTTCAGCCAGAGTCTGTTCAGTAATTTTTTTGAGCGTATTCAATACATCCGCTGGGAAGGGAACGATATTGATATCATCGCGCTGACGTAACTCTGCCAGTGCAGCCACATTCTTCTGTTCCATTTCGGAGGCCATTAACAAATTTTCTGCTTTGGCTGCATTTTCGATAATAGCTTGTAAATCAGGCGGCAATAAATCCCAGGCACGTTTATTAATACTGAGTTCCAGCACAGCACCTGGTTCCTGCCAGCCCGGATAATAATAAAATCTGGCTGCGCGATGCAGACCCAGACGTTGATCGTGGTAGGGCGCAATCCACTCAGTGGCGTCAATGGTATTGCGTTCCAGTGCGGTATAAACTTCACTGCCAGCAAGCAGAATAGGATTACCGCCGGCTTTGGCGAAAACTTTACCTCCTAAGCCGGGGATACGCATTTTTAAGCCTTGCAAATCGGCCATCGAGTTGATTTCTTTATTAAACCACCCCCCCATTTGAATGCCGGTATTGCCTAACGGAAAAGGCACAATATTGTATGGCTCATAGACTTCACGCCATAAATCCAGGCCACCACCATGATATAACCAGGCATTCATGCCGCGTGGGGTCATGCCAAATGGCACGGTAGAGAAAAACTGCGCTTCTGGTACTTTACCCGCCCAGTAATAGGCACTGCCGTGGCCCATTTCAACGGTTCCCTGAGAAACAGCGTCAAATGTCTGCAAAGCCGGAATCAACTCACCACCGGCAAATACTTTAACCTTGAGGCGGCCATTGGACATGGCTTCAAGGTTGGCGGCAAAGCGTTCAGCCCCTTCCTGCAGTACCGGGAAACCCGGGGGCCAGGCTGTTACCATTTTCCATCGATAGATTTTACTGGTATCAATTTCTTCGTTAAACGGGCCAGTGTCATCAGGACCACAGGCGGAGAGTAAGCAGATGCTTACCAGCAATGCCAAGCGTCGTATAAATACGGATAAATGCATTATCGTTTTCCTGAATTACAAGGTTTCAAGTTTGGCATAGGCCAATACCAGCCATTTACTTCCGGCTTGTTTGAAATTCACATGAACACGAGCGTGACTGCCATTGCCTTCAGTGTCAATAATCACACCCTGACCAAATTTCTGATGCATCACCTGTTGCCCGGTTCTGAACCCGTTATCATCAGCTGATTGTGATCGACTGGCAAGTGCCGTCAGACCAGATGCGGCCATATTTTGTGGAGAACGTACCTGATGAACTCGTTCAGCGGGAATTTCACTCAAAAAGCGCGAAGGGCGAGGATGCATTTCCTGCCCATACAAATAGCGTGATTCGGTATACAACAGATAGAGTGTTTTGCGTGCCCGGGTCATGCCGACATAACAAAGACGGCGCTCTTCGGCCAGTCGCAGCGGGTCATCAGCTGATTTCTGCCCCGGGAACAGGCCTTCTTCCATACCCACCATAAAGACGATGGGAAATTCCAGACCTTTGGCGGAATGCAGGGTCATTAACTGCACACAATCCTGCCATTGATCACCCTGGTTTTCGCCAGCTTCCAAAGCGGCGTGCGCAAGAAAAGCATCCAGTAACGGCATCTCTTCTTCATCGTCAGCGCGCATAAATTCACGACTGGCGTTAATCAGTTCGTCCATGTTTTCAATGCGACCCTGGCCCTTTTCGGTTTTGTCCTTGGCGAAATGGGTACGTAAACCGCTTTCGTCGATCACCAGTGCAGTCAGTTCATGTAATGACATGGTGTCATCTTCAGGTGTGAGTGAATCAATCAGCTCCAGAAAACTCGATAAGGCGTTGGCTGCTCTGGCAGGGAAAACTTTTTGTTGTAAGGTATCCACCGCAGATTGCCACATGGATTGATTGGTTTCCCGGGCATATTGGCGCAGCTGGGTTAACGTGGCTGCACCAATACCTCGGGTGGGCGTATTTACAATACGTTCAAAGGCAGCATCGTCACGACGATTACTGACCAATCGCAGATATGACAATACATCCTTGATTTCAGCGCGTTCAAAAAAGCGCAAACCACCATAAACCCGATAGGGTACAGCCGATTGCATCAAGGCTTCTTCAATGACCCGTGACTGAGCATTGGAACGATACAGCACGGCAACATCACTGCGTTGTCCACCCTGATTCATCCAGTTGCGTACTTCCTGCACCAGATAGGCGGCTTCATCGCGTTCGTTATAAGCGTTATAAAGCTGGATGGGTTCACCATCGGCATCCTCGGTCCACAGTTCCTTGCCAAGACGTTCACTGTTATTCGCGATAACCGCATTGGCTACGGCCAGAATATTGCCGGTGGAACGATAATTCTGCTCCAACCTAACAGTACTGGCGTCGGGATAATCTTTATGAAATTTCTGGATATTCTCAATTTTGGCGCCACGCCAGCCGTAAATTGACTGATCGTCGTCACCGACAATAAACAGATGTCCGGTCTGACCGGCCAGTACTCTTATCCAGGCATACTGAATGGTATTGGTATCCTGAAACTCATCGACCAGGATCTGCGAAAACCGTTGTTGATAATGCGACAGAATATCTGGACGTTTCAGCCACAATTCATGACTGCGCAGCAGTAACTCGCCAAAATCGACTACACCGGCACGTTCACAGGCCTGTTCATAGGCCAGATAAATTGCCAGCATGTTTTGTGAATACGGATCTTCCCCAGCTTGCAAATGCGCGGCACGAAGACCTTCGTCCTTTTGGCCGTTGATATACCATTGAGCCTGCTTGGGCGGCCATTGCGCTTCATCCAGAGACATGCCACGGATAATGCGTTTGATCATGCGCAATTGATCATCGCTGTCGAGGATCTGGAAACCTTGCGGCAGACCAGCCTCCTGCCAGTGCGAACGAAGTAAGCGATGCGCCAGACCATGGAATGTACCAACCCACATACCGCCAATAGGATAGCCGAGCATCTGTTCGATACGACCACGCATTTCTGCGGCAGCTTTATTGGTAAAAGTGACTGCAAGGATGTTTGCCGGTGATAAGGCTTCTGCCTGAATCAGCCAGGCAATTCGATGTACCAGAACACGTGTTTTACCACTTCCGGCACCAGCAAGAATTCGCGTATGCCCCAGCGGTGCAGCAACTGCTTCGCGTTGTGGTTTGTTCAGATCATCAAGTAGTTCAGATACATCCATTAGTTTCGTAACATTTCGGAGTGGTGGCCCGGAAAAGCATCAGCTCGAAATAATATGCGATGCAGTGGGTTAAGGCATCTATAGATACAACTATCCCCACAGATGGTGGGGATAGCATTGCATTATGGATTTAGATGTTGCTGTCGAGAAACGCAGCCAATTGTGATTTGGTCAAAGCGCCGACTTTTGTGGCTTCCACTTCACCATCTTTAAACAGCATCAATGTCGGGATACCACGAATACCATAACGAGGTGGGGTATCTGGATTTTCATCGATGTTCAGTTTGCAAACTTTTAATTTGCCTGCGTATTCAGCGCCAATTTCTTCCAGCACCGGCGCAATCATTTTGCATGGACCGCACCATTCAGCCCAGTAATCAACCAATACAGGCATATCAGACTGTAGAACCAGGCTGTCAAAGTCGCCATCGGTCACATTAGTGACGTTTTCGCTCATGTTTTATCTCCAGTGGTATCTAAAGTATTGGACCGCTATACTCGCAAGCCAACATTGAGTAACATTTTTTCTTATCAGTAAAGGTAATGCAAGTATTTATATGAGTGCTCACCTCACCGACACGGCATTTTCATCGCTGCCACTCCATCCGCTCCTGCAGAAAGGCTTGCAGCAAGCCGGTTTTGAATTTTGCACGCCGATTCAGGCTCAGTCTCTACCTTTATTGCTGGCAAACCACGATGTCGCGGGTCAGGCACAAACAGGCACCGGAAAAACCATCGCCTTTTTATTGGCCACATTTCAACGCTTATTAACGAATCAGGATGCGCAAAAACCTGCTTCAAAGCAACCTCGCGCATTAATATTGGCACCCACTCGGGAATTGGCAATTCAGATTGTAAAAGATGCTGAATTACTAAATAGTCATGCCGGATTGCGCATTGTGATCGCTCATGGCGGTAAAGATTATCAACGTCAGCGTGATGCAATCGATGACGGTTGTGATGTTTTGATTGGTACACCGGGACGTCTGCTGGATTTCCATAAACAACGGGTGTTTAACCTTAACAATATTGAAGCAGTGGTGCTGGACGAAGCCGACAGGATGTTTGATCTGGGCTTTATTAAAGATGTGAGGTTTTTTCTGCGCCGCTTACCCAGTCCTGAAAAGCGTTTAGGTATGCTTTTCTCTGCCACACTTAGTTATAAAGTGACTGAGCTGGCTTACGAACATATGAATAATCCGGAAAAAGTGCAGATCGAACCGGAAAAAATGATGGGTGATCGGATTGAAGAATGGGTTTATTACCCGTCAAATGAAGAAAAAATACCGCTACTGCTGGCGTTGATTAAGCGAATTCAGCCTATCCGCAGCATTGTTTTTGTCAACACAAAACAAGTCGCCGAGCGGGTATGGGGGTTTCTGGAAGGAAATGGCTACAAAGCTGCTTTATTATCTGGCGATGTACCGCAGAAAAAACGTGAAAGCCTGTTAAAACATTTCCAGGATGGTGAGTTTCCGTATCTGGTGGCAACCGATGTGGCCGCGCGTGGGCTACATATTCCTGAAGTCAGTCATGTGTTCAACTTTGATTTACCGCAGGATGCTGAAGACTATGTGCATCGTACGGGTAGAACCGCGCGTGCAGGTGCCAGTGGTATTGCGATAAGTCTGGCCTGTGAAGAATATGCTTTTTCGTTGCCTGATATAGAGCAATATATCAAACATAAATTGCCGGTAGCGCAAAGCACCGATGAGCAGCTTGAAACACCTCAGCCCAGAATTAAAGCTGAACGGAATCCGGACCCACGCCATAAAAATAAAACTCGTGGAGATAATAGCAATAACAATCGTCCGCGCAGCGGCAAGCGCAATAATGGCCCCAAAAAACCGGTAACTTCGGATGCAAATCAATAGTAACTTACCGGTACTTTTTACTCCGACAAGACAACCGGATGAGTCGTCTGTCCGACTCCCGGTGTTGTTGGATAAACAATCTGATTTCAATAATGTAAATCGCCAGCCTGTTATCAGCCGTCCAGTCATTGGGGTAACCAGTGATAATGATAGTCAACAAGCGCGTTATATTCGTAATTTCAGTCTGACCAATCGTGAAACTGAGCGTGAGTATACAGCCCAGAACAGATTGCCAGCACAAGTACAGGCCTACCTGCAGGTAGAGGCCCTTAAGGATGTTCCGACTCAGGAGAGATTATTTGATGCGATGGCTTAAGCTTGTCTTGAT
>NZ_DFTU01000055.1:15314-16582 GCF_002379485.1 Methylophaga sp. UBA4204
TCACCTAACCTTTCCAGCTTTGCCAAAAGTAACATTGACGATGTTATCGAGCTGCATCAGCAACGGGTTATGCAGGATCTGAAAACGTTAACTATCAAACTTTATCAACGTAATCCCTATCAGCGTCATGACCGCCATATGCGTACACTGGAAGACAGCGTAGCCAGATTATTTATGTATCCGGCGGATGTCGGTTTTGCCAAATGGGATGGATTTGAACCGACCGAGATTATTCGTCTGGCTCTGACGGATGATTATGATGGTGACAGGGTGCTGGCCTTCACCGTGGGCATGCGGCGGATGTTAATGGCTTCGTACAACAATCAGTCAGAATTTTATTATCTGTCATCTATTGATCAACAAAAACTCTATAACAGCGCAAGAAATATCGAAATTGCGGCGTGGATGCTGGCGGAACGACGTGATGCAAAGGGTAAGCGGTTATTACTCAGTGATAGTGTGCAGGATGAATCCCGGAATTTGAGCTTTCAACGGATTATCGGTGGCATGATTGCGACACAGGATAATATTTCCGCCATCATTGCGCAGAAAAACGGCCGGTTGGTCAAAACAGTGGTGGTGCAGGCGGCCTCGATGATGTTCTTACCTATCTGATATCTTATTTTCCGCCAATAGCCTGCAGCATAATACGGTTTTTCAGCCACTGTGATTTATTGACCTGTCTCATACCGATTGTTCTTAACCAGCTGATGGGGCTGGCTGATTGAGTAAACAGTCGATGAAAACCATCCATGGAGAACTGCATCAGCAGATTTTCTGCCAAACGTCGCCGCTGATATTTTTTTAACGTATGCAAGCTGCCAATCTGACGCTGCTGCTGTACTGCCCAGGCAAGCGTTTCTGCCAACGCCGTGGCATCCTGCAAGCCAATATTCACGCCTTGCCCGGCTAACGGGTGAATAGTATGTGCTGCGTCACCAAGCAAGGCGAACCCCGGTTTCACATAGTCTCTGGCATGTGCTAATGCCAGCGGGAAACTGGCCCGCTCAGAAACCAGCTCTACTTTGCCCAGTTGATGGTCAAATGCTTCTGCTAGTCTCAATTCAAAACTGTTTTTGTCGAGCGCTTTAAGGTGTTCTGCCTGCTCAGTTGGTAAGGACCAAACGATCGAGCACAAATGCGTATCATTTAACGGTAAAAAGGCGAGAGGTCCACCGGGTAAAAAACGCTGCCAGGCGGTTTTCTGATGGGGCTGTTCAGTGCGTATGGTCGCGACCAGACCATGTTGCTGGTAAGCCCAGCCTCGA
>NZ_DFTU01000055.1:16588-18451 GCF_002379485.1 Methylophaga sp. UBA4204
GAGCATAAATGTGCATCATTCAATGGTAAAAAAGCGAGAGGACCACCAGATAAAAAACGCTGCCAGGCAGTTTTCTGATGTGGCTGTTCTGTGCGTATGGTCGCGACCAGTCCATGCTGCTGATAAGCCCAGCCTCGGCTGGTAATCCCGGCTTGCTCGCGTAATAAGGAATGCGCACCATCTGCAGCCACAATGAGGTCGGCGGTTAAAACGCGGCCATTTTCCAGAGTGATTTGACCTGTTTGATAATGTTGGGGCTTTTCGGGACAAATTAAATCAACTTGCCGATGATTGGCTGCTAAAGCGATTGCTTGATGCTGAATAAGCTGATTTTCAACAATGTGGCCAAGATAATCGACCCCGATTTCAGCTGCCGAGAAATGCAGAACGCTATCGACTGTTTCCCAAACCTGCATTTTTTCAAAGGGACCCAGTCGTGAGGTATACAGATTTTGCCAGACATTTATCTCTGTCAGGATTTGCTGGCTTGAAGGATTAATCGCACTGACACGTTGCGATGGAACATCATCAACCGCCAGTTGTTCTGTTTGATGCGCTTCAACTAAGGCAATTTGTAAATCAGTTTGCTTTGCCAGTAACAGGGCAAAAGTGGTGCCGACCATGCCACCACCGACAATAATCACATCATAGTGGTTTTTCATAATGGCAGTCCCCGACTGAGTCTGGACTGTTTACCGCTAAGTCCCATGCTTGTTTTAGCCAGCTGATTTTTTAATCCAGGCAGTCCATTAAGTAACGCAAGACTCAGCGAACGACCATGTCCAAGCAGAAAATGGTTATTGCTGAAGGTGTTCACCAGAAAATCTGTAGCATTGACCACTTTATCCTGATCCTGTTGCTGCCAGTCGGAATAATCCTGTAACAGACTGGCGTGACCACAGTCTTCAGGATGGGCGGCAATCAACTCTGCCAGAACCGCTGCATCACGTAAGCCAAGATTAAAGCCCTGACCGGCAATGGGATGCAGACTATGGGCTGCGTTGCCAATTAATAGAACTCGATTTTGTACAGGCTGATTGGTTTGCATTAAACCTAATGGGTAGCAGCTACGCTGACCAATTTTTTCAAAATGGCCGAGACGATAGCCAAAGGCTTTCTGCAGCCGTTCAGCAAATTGCTGTTCGTTACTTGCTAACAGGGCACGCTCTTCACCTGTTTTCACCGTCCATACCAAACTGCAACGACCCTCAGACATGGGCAATAAGGCTAACGGTCCATGTTCAGTAAAGCGTTCGTAAGCCCAGTTCTGATGAGCTCGTTCAGGTATCACATTCGCTGTGATGGCGGTTTGCTGATATTCGCGTTGCCAAATGGTTAATCCCAGCAACTCCCGAATGGTGGAAAACTGTCCATCGGCACCGACCAGTAATCTGCTGGTGAGTTGCTGGCCATCAGATAGCGTTACAGTGACTGATGTAGCGGTTTGCTCCAGACTGTCAACCTGAAGTGGTGTCATAATGCTTAACGTTGGGTGTTGCTGTAATGCCTGATTTAATTGAATACCCAGATGTTTTGCGGTCATCACCTGACCCAACGCGGGAACCTTTTCTTTCTGGGCAGTCAGACGCGTTACGCCAAAATGCCCCCGGTCTGAAATATGAATGCCGTGAATCGGAGTGGCTTTATCCTCGAGCTGAGACCAAAGTTGCATGGTTTCAAAAATTCGTTGGGAGCCGTAAGACAAGGCAATGCCACGATCATCAAAGCCGGGTTGATGGTGTTCCAGCAGATCCTGAGCCTCCACCAAAGCAATACGTAAACCGCTATTTTGTAGCGCGAGGGCCAAACTTGACCCTACCATGCCAGCGCCAACAATCAGTAGATCAAAATCGGCTTTCACGA
>NZ_DFTU01000055.1:18573-18845 GCF_002379485.1 Methylophaga sp. UBA4204
TAGCGAGCTCCTGCCATCAGGGCTTCAATGTCGTCAATTTCTTTCGGCGCGTCAGCAGATAATACTTCGTGACCCTCTTTGGTCACCAGCACATCATCTTCAATACGAATTCCAGTGAAATGCCATTTTTTATCAATATGTTCCGGATCGCGGATATACAAACCAGGCTCTACGGTTAACACCATGCCTGGTTCCAGTAAGCGCCAGGTACAATCGATTTTATAATCACCGACATCATGCACATCCATTCCCAGCCAGTGGCCGGTGCGGTG
>NZ_DFTU01000055.1:19017-19660 GCF_002379485.1 Methylophaga sp. UBA4204
AGCCAGTGGCCGGTGCGGTGCATATAGAATTCACGATAAGCCTGATCTTCAATTAACTTATCAACATTTCCCTGAAGCAAACCGAGTTTGACCAAACCTTCCGTGAGAACCTGCACAGCCGCTTCATGCGGTTGATTCCAGTGGTTTCCAGGTTTGACTGCCTCAATAGCGGCATATTGCGCATCCAGCACAATTTGATACAACTCACGCTGAGCCGGAGTAAATTTGCCATTCACCGGGAAGGTTCGAGTGATATCTGCGGCATAACATTGATATTCGGCACCGGCATCAATTAATAACAGATCATTGTTTTTCAATTTACTGTTATTTTCGATGTAATGCAGAATACAGCCGTTTTCACCGCCACCGACAATAGAAGGGTAGGCCGGACTGCGGCAGCCATGTTTCATAAACTCATGAATCAGTTCCGCTTCGACTTCATATTCGAACTTACCCGGTTCGGTAAACTGCATCGCCCGGATATGTGCTTTGGCTGACGCTTCAGCCGCGTAGCGCATGCTCTTGATTTCCTGGCTGCTCTTAAACAGACGTAACTCATTGAGGCAATGTTCCAGTTCGATGATTTCAGTAGGAGAGTGTTTGCCTGAGCGGGAGGCCTGGCGAAGATGATTTAGCCAACCTA
>NZ_DFTU01000055.1:19736-33754 GCF_002379485.1 Methylophaga sp. UBA4204
CCGAAGATGATTTAGCCAACCTACCATATGCTGATCAAATGCAGGTTGGTTACCCATGGTGTAATAGACTTTTTCCTTGTCTTCCATCAATCCCGGCAAAATATCATCTAGATCGGCGATAGGATAAGAATCATCTGCGTCATATAATGCAATGGCACCCTCCTGACCGGCACGATAACCATCCCAGATTTCCTTATCGAGATCGCGTTCCCGGCAGAACAGGATGAATTCGCCATGTTCCCGTCCGGGGATCAATACCAAAACTGACTCTGGCTCATCAAAACCACAAAGGTAATGAAAATTGCTGTCACTGCGAAATGGAAAATCGACATCGCGGTTACGTGGGTGAACCACAGCGTTTGGTAACACGGCAATACTGTCCGGGCCCATGATTTCCATCAATCTCTGGCGCCGTTTGGCGAATTCTTTTTTAGTCATTAATGCTCAATTATCTTGTCTTCGGGAGTAGTCGGATTTAACTCACCATAAAGGAGGAACAGACCCATTCGGAGATATTCCACTAATTCTTCATAGTTATTATCGTCATCGTCACTGGGTTGCAATTCAATATCATCAACCTGACTGATTTGTAACACATCTGTTAGATACTCCTGACAATCTGCCGGCAGTTCAGTTTCGTTGGTCAGACCAGAAACACCCAACCCGTATACCAGGCCCTGAGACCAATCGCTTAAAGCAGCAAGCCGTGAGCCCAAAGGTGCGTCATCATCCGGCAATTCCAGCTGAAAATCGAAATCAAGACTGTTAAGCGACTGCATCGTCTCATCAAACAGACCCAGCAGGTTTTGTTTTTCTTCTTCGCCAGGATGGTAATCCTCAAATAAATCGCTATACCAGGTATTACGATTGGCCTGAGAATTCATACACAACAAACCGCATAATGCGCCCTGCAACTCGGCTGTGCTGGCAGGACCATCGGCGGTCACGTTTTCCGGCGACAGGGATGGAAAATATAATTGAGACATAGAGATACAACCTGAAATTAAAAAACACATCATGCAGTTGTTGACCGGGTCAACGGCGCACGTCTATAGTTAGGCATTATTCTCGCATAGCCAAGACGCATATTAATGGATAAAAACCCGATTCAACAATTGGAACAGCAGCTCGATGAGCTGTTACGGGCCAGTAGACGCTTGCGTGAAGAGAATATGTTACTTCGTTCTCAGCAGGCAGCCTGGCTGAGTGAGCGTGCGCAATTAGTTGAAAAAACTGAAATTGCCCGTAACCGCATCGAGAATATGGTGAACCGTCTGAAGCAGCTGGATGAAGAACTATGACCGTACCTGTTAACGTCACAATCCTCGGTAAAGATTATCAAGTTGCCTGTCCCGAAGATCAACAAGATGCGCTAATTGCCTCTGCACGTATGGTGCATCAGAACATGGAAAAAATCCGTAACACCGGGAAGGTGGTAGGGGTTGATCGCATTGCAGTTATGGCGGCTTTAAATATTGCGCATGAGTTGCTGTCATTACAGCAGGATGAAAGTCAGGACATCAAAAAAGTTAATGAAAAAATTTCTCTGCTTAAAGAGCGGGTTAGTGCATTTATTAACGAAGATAGGCAGTTGGAATTATAAAATACTGACGACTTGGCGAATAAAGTTGCGTATCATTTAACTAACCCTGCGGTGAGCGATAGCGACATGTGTTGTCTTGAGCCGATAAGCAAATGCTTTAGGAAACCAAATTTACGGGGTTGAAAAACAAGCCCGCTCCGACGGGAAGTTTGCCATCCCCATGCGGTTTCCCACTTGAACCAACAGGTTCAAGAACCCCGTTCGTAACGCCACTGTGGGGCCTTTCTTTAAATTCTCTGTTGTGTGCAGATTCAGATCAGCGCATGCCGAGCTGATTAATCTTCGTTAATAACCTATTGAGCATCTCACGCTCATCACTGCTTAACGCATCGCTAAGTTGTTTTTCATGTCTTGCCAAGACTATCTCTAACGCTTCCTCAATCAGCTTTTTGCCTTTATCGGTCAGTTTCACCAACCGACTCCGCTGATCATCCGAACATTGTCGCCGAGTGATTAAGCCGTTTTTTTCCAGACTGTTAAGCACTTTGGTTAACCCCCCCGAGCTCACCAGATTCACCTGGCATATATTGGATGGGGTTTGCTCGTAGGGTGGCCCCTGCAAGCGCAATGATACCAACGCGTCAAATTCACCCACATTCAGATGAAATTGCTCCATCACAATTTTTGCATCAGAAAAAAATAATTCACGCGCACGAAACAGCCGCTTTATTGTCTCTGCTACAGCAAGATCATCGCTGTGCCAGCAACTGCGCATTTGTTCGAGTGTTTCTTCTATACTTAATAAGCGATCTGCCAAGTGAGTTCCTCCTGAGATGACAGAATTATGACAAAAAAATTTACTTGCACGTAAAAGAATCTTGCATTAGTCTTTCCAGAAACCTTTCTAGAAAGAATTCTAAGCTATTCCCCTCGCTTTCACCAGCGAATAACAAAGGATCTGTCATGCGTGATAACTCACTTGATACTAAGCCCTCTTATCTGCAGGCTTTAGCAATCACCGCTTTTTTCTCGTTAAGCCTTCTGTGTCATTCCGTCAGCGCTGAACAAAACCTTCCCAGAGTTCAGGTGGTAGAACCGGAAGTTCGCACGTTGACTGAGTGGAAAGAATTCACCGGTCGTTTTGAAGCGGTGGAGATGGTTGAATTGCGCGCAAGAGTAACGGGCTATCTGGATAAAGTGCATTTCGACGATGGCCAGATGGTAGAAAAGGGCGACTTATTATTTGAAATTGATCCGCGGCCTTATGCAGCGGCAGTGGCCAGAGCTGAAGCAGAACTGGCCAGAATGGAGAGTCAACTGAAACTGGCTGACCTGGATACCAAACGGGGTGAAAGGTTATTAACCCAGAGTGCGATTTCTCAGGAAGAGGTGGATACCCGTCGGGCACGTTTTCAGGAAGCCAATACTAATGTTGCATCTGCTGCAGCTGCGTTGAAAACCGCTAAACTGGACTTACAGTACGCCAAAATTACCGCTCCGGTAAGTGGACGGATTTCAAATCGCCGTGTTGACGTCGGTAATCTAATTGGCAGTGGAGATACAGGTGAACCTCTGACCACCATTGTCTCGCTGGACCCGCTGCATTTTGTTTTTGACGTATCAGAAACAGAATATCTGGAATTGATTCGTTTGCCAGAGGGCCAGGAGCAATTGGTTAATGGCAGAACCATGCCGACGGAACTTAAATTAATTGATGAAAAGAACTGGACGCGTGAAGGTCGCATCGATTTTGTTGATAATCGGCTGGACGAAAATACGGGTACGCTGAGAATGCGCGTCGTTGTTGACAATGCCGATGGTGTCTTACGTCCAGGACTTTTTGCCCGTTTGCGTTTACCAACCAGTCAAAATGCAGAAGCGATGCTGGTTCCGGATAAAGCGATTGTGACCGATCAGGCAGCCAAAATAGTGATGACGGTGGATGCCGAAGGCAAAGTCATTCCTAAACCGGTTGAACTTGGCACGCTACAAGGTGATATGCGGGTTATCAGAAGTGGATTGACAACATCAGATCGCATTATTGTTGAAGGTTTGCTGAGAGCTCGTCCGGGTGCCGAAGTGAATGCTGTTCCATATCAAGCTGATGAACAGCCTAATGATGACGGACAAGACTCATGAAGTTCACCCATTTCTTTGTTGAAAGACCAATTTTCGCGACCGTTATTTCGGTCCTGATTGTCCTGGTGGGCACAATTGCCTATAACAATTTGCCTGTTGCACAGTACCCTGAAATTGCGCCGCCCAGTATAGCGGTCACTGCCACCTACCCTGGCGCCACAGCCGAAACGGCTGGTAATACTGTAGCGACAGTATTGGAACAGCAGATCAACGGGGTAGAGAACATGCTCTACATGAAATCTGAAAATACCTCAGATGGACGCACCTCACTGAATATTACGTTCAAGCCGGGTACCGATTTAGATACAGCGCAGGTGCTGGTGCAAAACCGCATTGCCATTGCCGAGCCCTTACTTCCGGAGGAGGTGACTCGACAAGGTATCGATATTCGTAAAAACTCACCTGATTTGATGATGGTTATTCATATTCTGTCTTCAGATGGCAGTCGCGATAACCTCTATGTTTCAAATTATGCCAGAACCCAGGTAGTTGACCGGTTGGCCCGTATAGACGGGGTCGGTGAGGCGCGGATTGTTGCAGAGCGGGCTTATGCAATGCGGATCTGGATTGATCCGGAACGGGCTCAGTCGTTTGGTTTAACAGCGAATGAAGTAGTTGCCGCTTTACGTGAGAACAACACCCAGATTGCTGCCGGTACTATCAACAGAGAACCGATTGAAACCAAAGGCGGTTTTGAGTTGAGTGTGGAAACACAGGGCCGGCTGCTGGAAGAAGAAGAATTCGGCAATATCATTGTAAAACGTGGCACTGATGGCCGGACCGTGAGATTACGGGATTTAGCCAGAGTCGAGTTGGCTGCACAGGACTATAACAACATCGGTTATCTGGATGACAATCTGGCTTTACCGGTCGTTATCTTCCAACGCCCGGGTTCCAATGCATTGGAAACTGCTCAGGCGTTACGGGCAGAGATGAAAGATATTGCTCAAAGTATGCCTTATGGGGTCGAATACCAGATTATTTACGATCCAACCGAGTTTATCGCCAAATCCATCGAGAAGATTTATCACACCATTCTAGAAGCCATCATTCTGGTTATTTTGGTGGTAATGCTGTTCCTGCAGAGCTGGCGAGCATCCATTATTCCTATTTTGGCCATACCGGTTTCACTGATTGGTACGTTTGCCGTCATGTCCTTGCTAGGAGTTTCATTAAATAACCTGTCGTTATTTGGATTGGTATTGGCAATCGGTATTGTGGTTGATGACGCCATTGTTGTGGTTGAAAATGTGGAGCGTTACATACGAGATGGATTCACTCCTCGAGAAGCGGCACATAAAACCATGGATGAAGTGGGCGGCGCCTTGGTGGCTATTGCCATCGTATTGACTGCCGTATTTATTCCGACGGCTTTTATTTCAGGCATTTCCGGGGCATTTTATCAGCAATTTGCCTTGACCATTGCCACAGCAACCATTATTTCGCTGATTGTCTCTTTGACATTATCGCCGGCTTTATCAGCGTTGTTATTAAAGCCACATGTTGAAGGCCATCAGCCAAATGGTATTTGGGGCAAGCTTAGTTCTCCATTTCGTGCGTTTGGCAATGGCTTTAATCGTGCCTTTGAGTGGATGGGGGATCGTTATTCGGCACTGACACGCAAGTTGTTACGCATGATGACGGTAATGCTACTGATATACGTCGGTTTGATCATGTTGACTGGCTATCAGTTCAATAAAGTGCCAACAGGGTTTATTCCTGAACAGGATCAAGGTTATTTGATCAATGTCCTACAGTTACCCCCTGGCGCCACGTTGGAAAGAACTGATGCGGCAGCACGCGAAGCTTCGGCACGTTTAAGAAATGTTCCCGGCGTTGCACATGCGGTTTTGTTTGTTGGTCTGGATGGGCCTACTTTTACCAACGCATCTAACTCAGCGGTTATCTTTACGCCATTGGATTCGTTTGAAGACCGCATTGCCGCCGGTATTACCATCGATGATATTGTTGCAGGATCACAGCAGGCCTTATCTCAGGTTGATGCAGCGATGGCTTTTGCGATCAGACCACCGCCAGTTAGGGGTATGGGGAACTCAGGTGGGTGGAAATTGTATGTTCAGGATCGTGGCGGGCTTGGTCTGGAAAGGTTACAGGCTGTTACCAATGAGGTGATTGGCGCAGCAAATCAAACAGATGGTTTATCGGCAGTGTTTACCTTCTTTAACTCTGGAACCCCCAGAATTTACGCTGATATTGATCGTACCCGGGCAGAAATGCTCAATGTACCGGTAGGCAATGTTATCGATACCCTGGAAATCTATCTTGGCTCACGTTACGTCAACGATTTTAACTTTCTGAATCGGACTTATCGAGTTGTGGCGCAGGCGGATGGCCCTTACCGTGATGAAATTGAAGATATCGGTAAATTACGTACCCGCTCTGATAATGGAGCGATGGTGCCCATTGGGACGATAGCGACGTTTGAAAACATTACGGGACCAATACGTCTGCCGCATTACAATCTGTATCCTGCGATCGAAGTGCAGGGCAATACCGCACCGGGTTACTCCAGTGGCGAATCACTTGCCATTGTCGAAGAACTATTAAGCGATACATTGCCGGAGGGAATCAGTTTTGAATGGACTGAGCTGGCCTTGCAAGAGAAGTTAGCCGGCGACACAGCCTTTCTTAGTTTTTCTCTGGCAGTTGTCTTTGTCTTTCTGCTACTGGCAGCGTTATACGAAAGCTGGTTACTGCCCCTTGCAGTAGTGTTGATTGTTCCTATGTGTTTACTGGCAGCAATACTTGGGGTCAGTTTACGCGGTATGGACAACAACATTCTGGTGCAGATTGGCTTTGTGGTGCTGATTGGTTTGGCATCAAAAAATGCCATATTAATTGTTGAGTTTGCCAAACAGGCTGAAGATCGTGGTTTGAGCCGACTGGATGCTGCAGTTGAAGCAGCACGTACACGTTTGCGTCCAATCCTGATGACATCCTTTGCCTTCATTCTAGGCGTGGTACCATTAGTCTTGGCCTCTGGTGCTGGCGCCGAAATGCGGCAGGCCTTAGGAACGGCAGTATTTTTTGGTATGCTTGGTGTGACCTTCTTCGGACTGATATTTACCCCGGTCTTTTATGTTTTCTGCCGCTGGCTGGCGTCATTAAGGGATAAACGCGAGCAGCAACAAACCGCTGATGAAGTGAATTAAGTTCAGCAGACTGAGCTGGTTTGAACATTGAAACTCCATGGTCTCGAGCGAGTCCGATTAAGCGTCACACTAATTTTTGGAGGGATTATGAAACTATTGACGAGCATAATGATTGCGCTGACATCTTCAGTAGCACTTGCTGATACACAGATCGAGCTTTATGAAGTGGACAAACAGGGAACCGGCAAAAGCCTGGGAACCGTAGCAGTACATCAATCAGCATTTGGTCTGGTTTTTACCCCGGATTTAAAATCGTTAACACCCGGTTTGCATGGCTTTCATGTGCATCAGAATCCAAGCTGTGATGCCGCTGAAAAAGACGGTGAAATGGTGCCTGCATTAGCCGCTGGTGGTCATTATGATCCCTACGATACTGGTAAGCACGACACCCCTTGGGGCAGTGGTCATGCCGGTGACTTGCCACCGTTGTATGTAGCCGATGATGGAACAGCAACTCATCCAGTGCTTGCACCACGCTTGACGCTTAAAGATTTACAAGGGCGTTCATTAATGATTCATGCTGGTGGTGACAATCACTCTGATCATCCTAAACCCTTAGGTGGTGGCGGTGCCCGAGTCGCCTGCGGTGTAACGGAATAATCTCCGTCAACTAGATAAATCAGTAATCAGACCGGAAGCAAGATTGAAATATTAAGTCCGCCTTCCGGTCTGTTTGTTGCAATAATCTCGCCGCCGTGGATTTCAATAGCACGATGAGCAATCGTCAGCCCCAGACCGATACCATCTTGCTGGTGGTTGTCACGACTGCGAAAGAACGGCTGAAAAATTTGCTGTAAATCCTGTTCAGCAATTCCCGGACCCTGATCTTCTATAGTGATTTGCCAATGACCGGCTAATTTTTCAGTGGTTAGTTGGATCACTCCATTTTCAGGTGAATACTTAATCGCATTGCGCAAAACATTTTCAATAGCACTATGAATAAGCTCAGGGCGTGCAAACAGACTGATTTGCTCAAAAGTATTGTGCGTTATCTGAACATGTTTATTCTGGGCTTCAAAACGAGCGTCCTCCACAATATCCAGCAGCATTTCTGTTAGATCGAAAAGTTGTCTTTCATCATTTTCAGTTGTCGGATTTTCCAGACGAGATAAATTCAGCAACTCACCGATGAGATGATCGATACGCTCGGATTCACGTTCAACCCGATCCAGCATTTTTGCGGTTTTATCCGGACTTTGCTGTGCCAAACCAATCGCAGCCTGCATCCGTGCCAAGGGTGAACGTAACTCATGAGAAACGTCGTGGAGTAATCGTTTCTGTGCATTCAGCAACTGGCTTATGCGCCCGGTCATATAATCAAAGTTCTGCCCCAGTTCAGCCAATTCATCACGACGTTTTCCCATAGCCGGGCTAATTCGGGTATCCAGTTTGCCATCTGCAACATCATTAAAGGCTTTCTTTAGAATACGGATGGGTTTGGTAAACCACCAGGCCAGTAAAGCACTGAATAATAATCCCGACATCAACCACATGCCCAGTAATAATAAGAGTGGTGGTTTAGGAGGTTTGGGCCGATCCAGCTTCTGGCCGAGTTTTTCAGGGGAGGGGATAAATAACAGCAAGGCTCTGCCATCTTCCAAAATTACTTGTTGGACAGAGCGTATTCTTTGATTTTCAAATAATAATTGTCTCGTCGTTGCCAGTAATTGCGGATCAATATTCCGTTGCAGAATATCCTGATTATCCTGATTAACGGCGAAAAGCTTAATGCCATTACGTTGTTGTTCATGGAGGTACTTTTTTAGCGGCTCGATACCGGCATAACGCGCTATATCAGCCGCACTGTCGACAAGGTCTGTAGCTTTCCAGCCCATTTGCACCGGAATTGCCTCGAAGGACTGACGTTCTGCATTATGGCGTAGCCACATGCCACTGGCGACACCAATACTCGTCAGTAATAAAGCCAATAAAAAAACAAAAAAGAATTTCCAGAATAAACTTCGCATTACTTAATCAACTGATAACCTTTACCACGGACTGTCTGAATATAAGAATGGCCATCCTGTTGTTCTCCCAGCTTATGCCGAATACTGCTCATATGCACATCAATACTGCGATCAAAGCGTGCCAGCGGCCGGCCTAATGCTGCTTCTGATAATGCATTTTTACTGACGACCTGACCGGCATTTCTTGCAAGGGATTCCAACAGGCTGAATTCGGTACTGGTCAGTTCCAGCGCGGTATCAAACCATAAGGCTTTACGTTGTTGAGGCCAGAGTTGTAACGGACCCGTTTGAATAACGGTTTCATCCTGTTGCTGTTGTCGGGTGATTTCACTGCGCCGCAAAATAGCTTTGATTCGAGCAATTAATTCTCTGGGAGTACAGGGTTTAGGTACATAGTCATCGGCCCCAGATTCCAGTCCCATGATGCGATCAACATCGTCACCCTTTGCGGTAAACATTAAAATGGGCACATGACTTTGCTGACGGATGAGTTTTAATACTTCAGTGCCACTCATATCAGGCAACATCACATCCAGAATCACAATGTCGAAATCTCCCTGCAAGGCAAGCTGCAGCCCTTCTGTTGCTGTATCTGCAGTGCGAACCTGAAACTTCTCTTCCTCCAGATAGTCTTGAAATAGACCAGAAAGAATCACATCATCATCAATAATTAATACTTTGCTCACAGAGATGTCCTGTTATTTTTTTAAAGTAATGATACGTCCGCAAATATTAATCAGCTAATTGTAAATCAGTGTTTTACCTGAATTTACATATCAAAACAGTCATTAACAGTTAATCCATCAATACTGTCTGCAACCTGTCGAACGACAGTATTTCGTTAAAAAAAATAACCTTTTTAGGAGAATACCTATGCGTAGCAAATTAATGGCGCTCAGTTTGATTCCAGCTTTATTTTTAGCAGTACCTGCCATGGCCGATAAACATAAAAGCTGTGGTGAAGGCAGTAAATACAGCGATATGAAGAAAATGCACGGTGAACATGATGGTATCCCTCTTATGTTGCAAGGCATTGATTTAAACGAGGATCAAAAATCAGAAATCAAAAAATTAGTTGAGGCTCAGCAAACTGATAAAAGAAATGATATGAAGTCGCACTGGGAGCTGCGCAAGAAATTAAACCAATTGGCTTTTAATGATCGTCTGGATCAAAACAAGCTAGAAGCCATAATCAATGAAGCCACAGAATCTCATGCCGACAGATTAGCTAAAAAAGCTAAATTGAATAATGCGATTTTCAATGTGCTAACAGCAGAACAAAAACAGCAGCTGAAGCAGAAAATGGCCGACTCTGAAAACCGTAACAAGCCTTGAATAAAATTACTTACCTCATCCTGACAATGAATGCAGGATGAGGTTTTTATGGGCGTTGTTCAGGATTTCTTTTGAAGCAGTGAAATTACTGAAGCTGTTTGCGGACGCACACCACGCCAGATATAAAAGGCTTCTGCGGCCTGTTCAACCAGCATGCCCATACCATCAATTGTCTTGGCTGCATTATGTGTTTTAGCCCATTTGATAAATGCTGTATCAGCTTCGCTGTACATCATGTCATAACAGCAGGCGCCACTTGCCAGCACCGTATCAGGCAAAGGAGGCACTTCACCCTGTAAACTGGCTGCGGTGGCATTAATCACCACATCAAATTCACCGTCAATGTCATCAAATCCACCGCCATGAACATTGCCCAGATGGGCAAACAGCTCGGCAAGGTGAATGGATTTTGAAGCCGTTCTGTTGGCAATAAATATTCCGAGCGGTTTGTATTCAAGTAGGGGCGCGATCACGCCACGTGAAGCGCCACCGGCTCCAAGTAATAAAATTCTTTTGCCGGTAAGCTCCACCTGATGATTGACCGCTAAATCACGGCAAAGACCAATGCCATCTGTATTGTCACCAAACAAGCTGCCATCACTATTGAATACAACGGTATTAACTGCTCCAGCCAATTCGGCCCGGGCAGATTTTTGCTGGGTTATCTCCCAGACCTGCTCCTTAAATGGCACCGTTACATTGATGCCTTTTAACTTAAGCACGTCGCGAAGCTGTTGAAGACTGTTATGCAGTCCGTCCAACTGTACTTCAATCGCTGTATATTCAATATCCTCACCGGTTTGTCTGGCAAACGCGGCATGAATCAGCGGGGATTTACTATGGTGGATCGGGTTACCGATCACGGCGTATTTATCTGTCATGATTTAGCGCTGTAACTGTTGTGCAATATCTTTAGCGAAATAGGTGAGGATACCGTCTGCACCCGCACGTTTAAATGCCAGCAGGCTTTCCATAATCACTTCTTCACTGAGCCAGCCTTTCAACGTTGCTGCCTTGAGCATCGCATATTCACCACTGACCTGATAAACAAAAGTGGGTTTCTGGAAAGACTGTTTCACCCGGTACAAGACATCAAGATAGGGCATGCCGGGTTTAACCATCACCATATCAGCACCTTCCTGAATATCCAATGCGACTTCATGTAAAGCCTCATCAGAATTGGCTGGATCCATCTGATAACTGAATTTATTGCCACCGGCTAAATTCCCTGCACTGCCCACAGCATCGCGAAATGGTCCATAAAAACTGGAGGCATATTTAGCGGAGTAAGCCATGATACGAGTATGTATGTGCCCGGCATTTTCCAGCGTGTTACGTATCGCGCCAATACGTCCATCCATCATATCGGAGGGAGCGACTACATCGGCTCCTGCCTCGGCATGAGATAACGCCTGTTTGATTAATACTTCCACCGTTTCATCATTAATAATATAGGCGTTGTCATCAATCAGCCCATCCTGACCGTGAGTGGTAAAAGGATCCAGAGCAACATCAGTCATTACCCCCAAATCGGGGAAGGCTTTTTTTAAGGCTCTGACAGCGCGTTGCGCCAGACCATCGGGATTAAACGCTTCTGCAGCATCCAGTGACTTCTGCTCCAATGGGGTCACTGGAAACAATGCCATCATCGGAATACCCAATTTGTGAATGATTTCAGCTTCCTGAAGCAGCAAATCAATGCTCAATCTCTCCATCCCAGGCATTGAAGTGACTTTTTCTCGTTGATTTTTGCCTTCGAGTACAAAGCAGGGATAAATCAGATCATCGACGGTGAGCTGATGCTCTCGAACCAGTCGCCGGGAAAAGTCATCTTTGCGCAAACGGCGGGGTCTTTGTTGTGGAAAAGCGGAAAAATTAAAATACTGTTGGGTCATAAGTTCTGCCAGGTAAATAAGCTGCGCTTCATACTACCGCTGGCAAGGTAACTTGTCATCGTTTTTAGCGTGGACGCATAGGCTGCAGATAGGCTAAAATTGCAAAGATTTTGTCCGGGGAGAACGTCGTCCCCTGTTCCTTTTTTATCTGGTGGAGGTTCCCCTTGCGTACAACTGCGCTACTTGCTCTTGAAGATGGCACGGTCTTTCACGGCGAATCAATCGGTGCTGTGGGCCAGTCAGTTGGTGAAGTGGTCTTCAACACCGCGATGACAGGTTATCAGGAAATTATTACCGACCCGTCGTATTGCCGCCAAATCGTCACCCTGACTTATCCGCATATCGGTAACGTTGGCGTCAATAAAGACGATGAAGAATCTGACCAGGTGTATGCCAGTGGTTTAATCATTCGCGAACTTTCACCGGTCATGTCCAGCTGGCGTGGTGAAGAAGCTTTGGATAAATATCTTGAGCGCCAGAATGTAGTCGGACTGGCTGGTATTGATACCCGGCGGCTGACCCGTCTGTTACGGGAAAAAGGTGCGCAAAAAGGCTGCATCGTTGCTGGCGATAATATTGATGTTGATGCGGCAATTGCTGCGGCCAAAGCCTTTGCTGGTTTGAAAGGCATGGATCTGGCCAAAGAAGTTTCAACCAAACAGGCTTATGAGTGGACTGATGGTATCTGGCACATCGACAACCAGTCTCGTAAAGCCGAGCCGCGTTTTCATGTGGTTGCCTATGATTATGGCATCAAGAAAAACATCATGCGTATGCTTACCGAACGTGGCTGCAAATTGACAGTAGTGCCTGCACAAATGCCTGCTGAAGAAGTCATGAAGTTGAATCCTGATGGTATTTTCCTGGCCAATGGCCCGGGTGATCCAGAACCTTGTGATTATGCGATTAAGGCGATTCAGTATTTCCTCGATAAAGAGATGCCGATTTTTGGTATCTGTCTGGGACATCAATTACTGGCATTGGCCTGTGGTGCCAAAACCGAAAAAATGAAATTCGGTCATCATGGGGCGAATCATCCGGTTCAGGAATTGCTGGCAGGTCTGGTGATGATTACCAGTCAGAATCACAGTTTTGCTGTAGATGAATCCACTCTGCCTGACACCGTTGAAACCACTCATCGTTCTTTATTTGATGGAACATTGCAGGGTATTCATCATAAAACCAAACCGGCTTTCAGCTTCCAGGGACATCCGGAAGCCAGCCCTGGTCCACAGGATGCATCACCTCTATTCGATCACTTTATCGACCTACTCGAACAAGCGACAGGTAAATAACACATAATGGCTAAACGTACTGATATTCAAAGCATTCTGATTCTGGGTGCTGGTCCGATTGTTATCGGTCAGGCCTGCGAATTTGATTATTCTGGCGCACAGGCTTGTAAAGCCCTGCGAGAAGAAGGTTATCGCGTCATTCTGGTCAATTCCAACCCGGCCACTATCATGACTGACCCAAATATGGCTGATGCGACATATATTGAGCCAGTTACCTGGGAAGCAGTCAGCAAGGTTATCGAAGTTGAACGTCCCGATGCGATATTGCCAACCATGGGAGGCCAAACCGCGTTGAACTGTGCATTGGCACTGGAAAAACATGGCGTTTTGGAAAAATATGGCGTCGAGATGATCGGTGCTGACAGTGAAGCCATAAATAAGGCCGAAGATCGCGATTTGTTCCGCGCGGCGATGCGTAAAATTGGTCTGGATATGCCGCAATCGGATATTGCGCACTCCCTTGATGAAGCGCTTGAAGTTCAACAGAAATTTGGTTTCCCGGTCATTATCCGGCCGTCATTTACCATGGGCGGCAGCGGTGGCGGAATTGCCTATAACCGTGAAGACTTTGTCGATATCTGCCAGCGTGGCTTATATCTCAGCCCGACCTCAGAATTGCTGATTGAAGAGTCAATCATCGGCTGGAAAGAATACGAAATGGAAGTGGTGCG
>NZ_DFTU01000012.1:0-6470 GCF_002379485.1 Methylophaga sp. UBA4204
CGAACCCGCTACTGGATAACATTGAAGGCAAAATCAAAAAATTAATTTTTTGTGGTCCGTTTTTATTTCTCACGTGACAGTACAGATAGAGACTTGAATTGTTACTGGAGAACGAGAAATAAAATGTTAAAAACTACCCTTCAAACACCGACGCTATTGAGCGCCGTGACCCTCGCAATACTCTTTAGTGGTGGCTTATTGTTCACCACAACCAATACAGTGCAAGCGGCTGAAATGTCGACCAAAGGTCTTCATGATCAAGTTAAGTTTGATATCAGCGCAGGCTCACTGTCTTCTGTTTTAAATCAATTTGGCCAGCAAGCCGATATTTTATTGACCTACTCACCAGAACTGACTCAGGGACTGCAAAGTCAAGGACTCCGCGGGGAATATTCAGTAGAAGCAGGCTTAACACAGTTATTAAAATCCACCTCACTTACTGTTCAAAAACAAGCGGATAAGAGTTTCTTGATCACTGATACAGGTTCGACAAGTGCCTTATTGCCAGTGGTTACCGTAACGGGACAGCAGACAGTCATTTCGCCTTATGCACCATTAGCGGGATATGCAGCTGTCCGAAGTACCTCAGCCACCAAAGGCAGTGCCGATTTATTGGATACACCACAATCCGTTTCTGTTATTACCCAGCAGCAACTGCAGCTTCGTGGGGCATTAAATGTTCAGGATGCATTACGTTACACGCCGAGCTTGAGTGTTCCTTACGGCTATGACACACGTTATGACTGGTTCAGTCTCCGCGGTTTTGATGCCAAATCACAAGTTTACCGAGATGGTTTATTGCAACCGACCAGTCTTTACGGTTTGCCACGGGCTGATAATTACACACTGGAACGGATCGAAGTGCTCCGTGGCCCTAGTTCAGTGCTTTATGGGCAGGCGCAGCCGGGTGGTCTGGTGAATCTGGTCACTAAACGGCCGACCGAAGAAACACGACGTGAATTGCGAGTATCTGCGGGATCGGATGATTTTGCTGAATTAAGTGGTGATTTCAGCGGCGCGATTGATGAAGACGGCCAATTTTTATATCGCCTGATAGTCTTGGGCAATGAGGCCAACACAGAAGTCGATCAAAATGAAACCAGGCGTAAATTGATCGCACCATCAATTACCTGGAATATAAGTGATGACACACAACTTACGCTGTTAGCATTGCAACAAAAAGATGATCAGATCTACAGTTTTAATCAACATCTCTCGCCTTATATTCTTGAAGCTTTCAACGCTATTGGGACAACTTACGATATTGATAACGGCTTTTTTATTGGTGATGATGATTTCAACAAGTTCGAGCGTGATTATCAATCAGTGGGTTACGAGTTCTCCCATGTCATCAACGATAGTTGGGCATTTCGCCAAAACCTTCGCTATGACAAGGTGGATCTCAACTATCGCTATCTGTCACTACGCGGTGGTAATCCTCTTACCGCTGACTTACAGCGCAACGCAGCAATAGAGAATGAAAAACTGGATGCGCTTGCCATTGATAATCGTCTTGAAACGGTTTTTGACACAGGTGCTCTGGCTCACCAAATGATGATTGGTTTGGATTGGCGCTATAGCAATGCCGATGAACAGCGCTACAGAAGTAATGCCCCGTCTATTAACTACCTGAGTCCTGACTATGATCAGGAGATCGCCTATCCGGCCTTGCTAAAAGATCGAGAGGTTTACAGTCGTCAGACTGGTGCCTATCTTCAGGATCAGATTGCCTATAACAAATGGCGTCTGATGGTGGGTGGGCGTTATGACTGGGTGAAAACGGATATTGATGTCAATTTTGACAGGGAAAATTCTGCTTCTGATGTTAGTCAGTCAGAAAAACAGTTTTCCGGTCGATTGGGTCTTGTCTACAAGTTTGATAATGGTATTGCGCCTTATATCAGTTATAGCGAAGCATTTAATGTTGTCAACGATACCGATGTTAACGGTAATTTGTTCGATCCCGAGCTCTCTGATCAATATGAGATTGGGGTTAAATTTCAACCTGAAGGCAGCGACAGCTTTATCAGTTTGGCTTTGTTTGAACTGACCAAAGAGAATTATGTGTTAAGTGAATATAACTCTGCCGGTGTAGCCACTCGCCGCCAAGTCGGTGAAGTTAAATCCAAAGGGGTAGAAATTGAAGCTGCAATGGCTTTATCAGATAGTTTCAGATTATCGGCAGCCTATAGTTATATTAATGCTCGTATCACCAAATCACCTAATGCCTGGGAAGAAGACAGTCGAACGCCAATGCAACCTGACGAGACTGCCAGTGTCTGGCTGGACTATACCCAACAAACCGGGATGTTTAAAAACTTGGGATTAGGTTTGGGGCTGCATTATGTGGGTCAAAGCAGCTACTCGACGTTAAATAACAACACGATTGCTTTTGTAACCGGTGAGACCGTCGCAGAGCTGGACAGTGAAAGTTATACCGTTATGGATGCCAGCCTGCGTTATCAGATTCAAAATATTGGACTGGCATTACACGTCACAAATTTATTCGATAAAGAATACGATACGTCATGCACTGAACAACTATGTTATTTCGGTGAAGGGCGCCGTGTGATGCTAACGGGCAGTTACAACTGGTAATGGACATATGAGGCTACATAGCTTCGGCTTGTAGCCTCTGATTTATATTGAAACTTTATTGACAGTCTTGCTAATTGGCGCCACTCTCAAGCAGAATGAATTTTCCATTCGTTACCGGAGAGAGAGATGAAAGTCAGACTCATTACCAAAAACAAAGGTAAGCCGGTTATCGGCCTGACACCAACCGATTCGCTGGACAAAGCCGTTCATTTGATGATGGAACATCGTATTGGTTCATTAGTGGTGACGGATAACGGTGCGTTAGTGGGAATTTTGTCAGAGCGTGATTTGCTGAATGTGTTGCACAAGAAGCACGCCATGTGGGAGCCGAAAACTGCCGCTGATGCCATGACACCCAATCCCTATACTTGTGATCCGGATAATACGCTTGAAGAAGTGATGAATATGATGGTCGAGCATAATATCCGTCATTTACCGGTAGTTTACAAAGGCAATCTTGAAGGCATGTTATCCATAACCGATATTGTGGAAGAGCTGCTGAAAAAAGCGAAGTTTGAAAATAAACTGTTAAAAAATTATATCCAGAACTGGCCGGACGCCGAGCATGAAGATTAGAGCCTGTTTATCTTTCCATCGTCATCTCTGTTGAGACTAAAATAGCGCCAATCTTCAGCCTATGATTCGGGTAGCTTCGCCATTCTTTCAACTTGCAGCTGGTTATCGTCAGCAAATTCGATGAGAAACTCGAACAACATGACATCTTCTTCTTCAAGCTGCGCATCAATTACTACACATTTTGTGCCTTCCAATGAGGCGAGTTTTACCCGTGGGTGAAAGATAATTCTTCTACCAGGACCATAACTGGCCACCGCACCACACAGTCGTTCAGCCCAGTCACTGGGGCGAAATTTACCGCCGTCTTTGGTGATGCCTTTAATGATCACTTTTTCCGTTGCAGTCATTGAATGTGGTGCTCTTAAATTAACAAAGGGGACAATGATTGGGCATTTTACTGTGTAACATCAGGCAAAGGCCAAACAAACTCTTTTCAGTGATTTAGGTCAGCGCGAAAAACCCGTATAATCGAGCGCTTTATTATTTGACGACAACGAGACGTTTTGTGGCCGACTACAAACAGACTTTAAATCTTCCTGCGACTGACTTTCCAATGAAAGCCGGCTTGCCCAATCGTGAGCCAGTAATGTTAAAGCGTTGGCAGGAGCAAGAACTTTATCAGCAGTTGCGACAAAAAAATCAAAATAAACCCAAATTCATTCTGCATGATGGACCTCCATATGCCAATGGTGAAATCCATATCGGCCATGCCGTTAATAAAATCCTCAAGGATATTATTCTTAAATCCAAAACCCTTAGTGGTTTTGATACTCCCTATGTTCCCGGCTGGGATTGCCATGGTCTGCCTATTGAATTAAATGTCGAGAAAAAAGTTGGTAAGCCCGGTGTAAAAGTCAGTCCGGCAGAGTTCCGTCAGGCCTGTCGTGACTATGCGGCTAAACAGGTTGATGGGCAACGTGAAGATTTCAAACGACTGGGTGTACTGGCCGATTGGGATAATCCTTATCTGACCATGGATTTTCAGTTTGAGGCTGACATTATCCGCACATTGGGTGAAATCATTGAAAACGGTCATTTACACAAGGGTGTGAAACCGGTTCACTGGTGTGTGGATTGTGGTTCAGCTTTGGCTGAAGCCGAAGTCGAATATGAGGATAAAACGTCACCGGCCATTGATGTCCGTTTTCCTTTGGTCGATGTGGCTGCATTTGATAAAGCCTGTCCGAACAATGGCTCTGGCGCTGTCAGCATTGCTATCTGGACTACCACACCATGGACACTGCCTGCCAATCAGGCTGTTTGTTTACATCCTGAGTTAGATTATGTTGTGGTGCAATGTGATAACGAGCGTTTGGTGCTCGCTGAAGCGTTGTATGAAAAAGCGCTGGAACGTTATCAATTAACCGGTGAAGTGATTGCCCGGGTTAAAGGCGCAACGCTTGAAGGTTTACAGTTGCAACACCCGTTTTATGATCGCAAGGTGCCAGTTATTCTGGGTGACCATGTCACGACTGATGCCGGTACCGGTGCGGTACATACTGCTCCCGGTCACGGTCAGGATGATTATATTGTTGGTCTGAAATATAAGCTGGAAGTAGATAATCCAGTGGGGGGCAATGGTGTGTTTTTGCCTGATACCCCAGTGTTTGCCGGTGAGTCGGTATTTAAGGCCAATCCACAGGTTATTGAATTATTAAAAGAAAAATCGGCTTTGCTGTGCCATATCGATATCCGTCACAGCTATCCACATTGCTGGCGGCATAAAACGCCGATTATTTTTCGTGCCACACCTCAATGGTTTGTCAGCATGAATCAGAATGGTTTGCGCGATCAGGCCATGCAGGCGATTGCTACCACTAAATGGATGCCGGACTGGGGCCAGAAACGTATTGAAAATATGGTGTCAGGTCGTCCGGATTGGTGTATCTCCCGCCAACGTACCTGGGGTGTGCCTATTCCATTATTTGTTCATCAGCAGAGTGGGGAATTACATCCCGATTCACAGGCTTTAATCGAAAAAGTTGCTTTGGCTGTTGAACAGGAGGGTATCGATGCCTGGTTTGATATGGATGCCAGCGATTTGATTGGTGCAGACGCAGAAAATTATTTCAAAGTCACCGATACGCTGGATGTCTGGTTTGATTCCGGAGTCTCACATGCCTGCGTGTTAACCCGGCGTGATGATTTACAACGCCCTGCAGATTTGTATCTTGAAGGCAGTGATCAACACCGTGGCTGGTTCCAATCATCATTACTGACATCAGTTGCTACTACTGGTAAAGCACCTTACAAAGCGGTGCTGACCCACGGGTTTACCGTGGATGCCGAAGGCAAGAAAATGTCCAAATCCAAGGGAAATACGGTTTCACCGCAAAAAGTAGTCAATAATCTTGGTGCCGATATTATCCGTCTCTGGGTAGCGGCGACGGATTACAGTGCTGAAATGACGGTATCGGATGAAATTCTGAAACGCACCGCGGACTCATATCGCCGTATTCGTAATACTGCACGGTATTTATTATCGAATCTGAATGATTTTGATCCTGCCGCCAATCTGGTCGCCACGGAGAAGTTATTACCACTGGATCGCTGGGTAATGGATCGTGCCTATCATCTGCAGCTGGAAATCCTGGCGGCTTATGAAAGCTATCAGTTCCATCTGATTTATCAGAAAGTACATAACTTCTGTGCCAATGAGCTGGGCAGTGCCTATCTGGATATCACCAAAGATCGGCAGTATACGATGCCAGCTGACAGCCTTGGACGCCGTTCATCGCAAACAGCTATGTATCATATCCTCGAAGCGTTAAGCCGCTGGATTGCACCGATACTGAGTTTCACTGCGGATGAGCTTTGGGAGTTTATTCCGGGTCAACGTAATGCTTCGGTGTTATTGAATGACTGGTATCAATCTCTGGAACCTTTATCGCAAGATAGTGTTTTGTCGGTGGCTGATTGGCAACAGTTGTTTTCTGTACGTGAAGCCGTAGCAAAAGAATTGGAAAACAAACGAAATCACGGCGAAGTAAAAGGCGGTTTAACTGCTGACGTTAATCTGTATGCAGAAGATAAGTTGCTGGAAATATTGAATAAAGTTGGCGATGAGTTGAAGTTCGTATTGATTACATCGTCAGCCAGGCGTTTTGCAATGGCAGATAAACCGGGAACGGCTATTAATACCGGTTTGACGGGCCTGGCAGTCAATATTCAAGCTTCTGCAAATTCTCGCTGCGAACGTTGCTGGCACCAAACTGACGATGTGGGCAGTCACGCTGACCACCCTGAATTATGTGGTCGCTGTGTTGAAAACGTAGATGGCGATGGCGAAACCCGCC
>NZ_DFTU01000012.1:6565-7735 GCF_002379485.1 Methylophaga sp. UBA4204
CCCGCCGTTTTGCCTGAGGCCAATATTATGATGAAGTGGTTATGGATTAGCGCCCTGGTTATTGTGCTGGATCAGCTGACCAAAGTTGTTATGGCAAACTGGCTGGAGCTTTATCAAACCGTCGCCGTGATGCCGTATTTCAATTTCACTTTGGCACACAATAGTGGAGCGGCATTCAGTTTTCTGGCGGGGGCCGGTGGCTGGCAACGCTTTTTCTTTATTGGTCTGGCGATCTCCGTTTCAATAGTGTTAATGATTTGGTTATCACGTTTGAAAGCGCAGGCAAAAGTCGAAGCGATAGCAATTGCATTGATTATTGGCGGTGCTATCGGCAATGTTATTGATCGATTCATCCATGGCTATGTTATTGATTTTATAGATATCTATGTTGGAAGTTATCACTGGCCAGCCTTTAATATAGCCGATGCGGCTATTTGTATTGGCGCCGTATTGTTGATTGTGGATAGTTTCAAAAAACCAGCGGAGCAAAAATGAATCTGTGTGATTTAGCGGTAGAAAGCATTGCCGGTTTGCAGCCTTATGTACCGGGAAAACCCATTGAGGAATTACAACGTCAATATGGCGTAAGAGATGTCATCAAACTCGCCTCAAATGAGAGTCCGATTGGTCCATCACAAGCTGCACAAGCTGCAATTGCGTTGGCAACTCGCGATTTAACCCGTTATCCGGATGGTAATGGCTATGCATTAAAACTGGCTTTATCTGAAAAGTTTCAGATTGATGCCAACCAGATTACCTTAGGGAATGGTTCTAACGATGTGCTGGAGCTTATTGCTCGCTGTTTTGCTTCACCTGCGGATGAAGTCATATTCTCCCAACACGCGTTTGCAGTATATCCATTGGTGACGCAGGCAATAGGTGCCACATTGGTGGAAGTGCCCGCCAAACAGTATGGACATGATTTAACAGCCATGCAGCGGGCCATCACTGAAAAAACCAAGCTGATTTTTATTGCCAATCCTAACAATCCCACCGGAACGCATATTCCGGCAACGGAAGTTCATACTTTTCTGCAGTCAGTTGCTGATAACGTGATAGTCGTATTGGATGAAGCCTATATTGAATATGGCGATGAAGAGGTAAACAGCATTGATTGGCTCAAACAGTTTCCTAACTTAATCATTTGCCGTACCTTTTCCAAGGCTTATG
>NZ_DFTU01000012.1:7795-9671 GCF_002379485.1 Methylophaga sp. UBA4204
GTACCTTTTCCAAGGCTTATGGTCTGGCGGGATTACGGGTGGGTTTTGCGCTATCAAGTCCAGAGATTGCTGATTTATTAAATCGTCTGCGCCAGCCATTTAATGTCAATCATCTGGCGATGAGTGCTGCGATTGCCGCGTTGGGCGATGAAGATTATCTGCAATGTGCTAAACAGGTGAATACCGAAGGGATGCAGCAATACATCGATGGCTTTGATGCGATGGGATTGAATTATATTCCCTCAAAAGCCAATTTTATCTGTGTTGATGTAAACACCAATGCTGCTGATATTTATGAAAAGCTGCTGCAACAGGGCGTTATTGTCAGACCGGTTGCAGGCTATGGTCTGCCAAACCATTTACGCATAAGCATCGGCCTGGAGCATGAAAACCAGCGTTGTCTTGAAGCATTGGCAAACAGTTTGTCAGAGGCCAAATGATTAAGCATCTGGCTATCATCGGCGTTGGACTGATTGGCGGTTCACTGGCTTTGGCATTAAAAAAAGCCGGATTGGTTGAACAGGTGACAGGTTTCTCTCGCTCTCAGGCCGCGCGTGAAGAAGCTTTGGCGTTAGGTATTATCGATAAAGCAGCAGCGTCGCTGGCGGAGGCCGTAGCAGATGCCGATATGGTATTTGTGGCAGTACCAATGGGGGCGATGCAGGCAGTATTTGAACAAATAGCACCGCATCTTAAACCGCAGACGATTGTGACTGATGGTGGCAGTGCCAAACAACAGGTTATTGATGCGGCTCGCCAGGCATTGGGGATTAAGTTTGATCACTTTGTGCCAGGCCATCCGATTGCCGGTACTGAGAAAAGTGGCCCATCAGCTGCGTTTGCTGAGCTTTATCAACAGCATCGGGTCGTTTTAACCCCAGTGGCAGAAACCAATAAATCAGCTCTGGAACAAGTGCGTCAAATGTGGCAACAGGCCGGTGCAGATGTATTTGAAATGGAGGTTGAGCATCATGATGTGGTGCTGGCTGCTACCAGTCATTTACCGCATGTTTTGGCGTTTAATCTGGTCGGAATGTTAGCCCAGCGTGAAGATTGCGATGAAGTATTGCGATATGCCGCTGGTGGCTTTCGAGATTTTTCCCGGATCGCGTCAAGTGATGCAGTGATGTGGCGGGATATCTGCCTCGGCAACCGTAGTGCGATTCTAGAATTATTACAACAATATCGTAGTGGTCTGGATAAGATTGAACAGGCGATTCGGCAAGATGATGGCGATTATCTTATTGATATATTCGGGCGAGCAAAACGGGCCAGAGATACACGTTTCGCCGATCCAGATCTGAAAGATAACAGCGAAGTGTAAAGTGGGAGTGAACAGTAGCGTGAGCGGGCAGCAGGATCGTAAATTTATAGTACAGGCTGGTGGTCAATTAACAGGCAGCTTCCGCGTGCCCGGAGATAAATCCATTTCACATCGTTCTATTATGCTGGGATCACTGGCAGAGGGTGTGACTGAAATCAGCGGTTTTCTGGAAGGTGAAGATGCACTAGCGACATTGGCCGCTTTTCGTGCCATGGGTGTCAAAATTGATGGGCCGACGGATGGCAAAGTCACCGTGCATGGTGTCGGTATGCATGGACTGAAAGCCCCGGAAAATGATGTATATGTCGGTAACTCTGGCACGTCAATTCGCTTATTAAGTGGTTTATTGGCAGGGCAAAGTTTTGATGTGACGATGAGTGGTGATAAATCTTTATCAGGTCGTCCCATGCGTCGGGTAACCGATCCCTTAGCCCTCATGGGGGCAAATATCGATAGTGCAGATGGTAAACCGCCTCTGACTATTCATGGTGGCCATAAATTAAAGGCTATTGAATATGACTTGCCAATGGCCAGTGCTCAGGTTAAATCCTG
>NZ_DFTU01000012.1:9843-10065 GCF_002379485.1 Methylophaga sp. UBA4204
GCCAGTGCTCAGGTTAAATCCTGTCTGTTACTTGCCGGCATGTATGCTGAAGGAACCACTAGCGTGACGGAACCTGCCCCGACTCGCGATCATACTGAACGCATGTTGCAAGGCATGGGATATCCAGTCGTGGTTCACGGTAACCGCATCAGTATTCAGGGTGGCGGAAAATTAACCGCAACCAGTATTGATGTGCCTGGCGATATTTCCTCGGCCACGTCA
>NZ_DFTU01000012.1:10245-10666 GCF_002379485.1 Methylophaga sp. UBA4204
ACCCTACGCGGACGGGTGTCATCAATATTTTGAAGCAAATGGGGGCGGATATAAGCTTGAGCAACGAAGCGGTAACCGGTGGTGAACCGGTGGCAGATATCCGGGTTCGCTATGCACCGTTGAGCGGAATTGAAATTCCTCAGGATCAGGTGCCATTGGCGATTGATGAATTTCCGGCAATATTTATTGCCGCAGCCTGTGCAGAAGGCCGCACAGTATTGACGGGTGCTGAAGAATTACGGGTGAAAGAGAGTGACCGAATTCAGGTCATGGCTGATGGATTACAGGCACTCGGCATCGATGCTCAGCCAACGTCTGATGGCATGATTATAGAAGGTGGCATTATTGGCAGTGGCGAAGTGGATGGACATGGTGATCACCGTATTGCGATGTCATTTGCTATGGCGGCACTACAGGCTGG
>NZ_DFTU01000012.1:10720-15697 GCF_002379485.1 Methylophaga sp. UBA4204
CTGGCGGCGCCATACAGATTAATGACTGTGCCAATGTGGCAACCTCATTTCCAAATTTTGTCGAATTAGCGACTCACTGTGGTTTGCAGATTGATGCCTTCGATGTCTGATATACCTGTATTAACAATTGATGGTCCAAGCGGCTCCGGAAAGGGCACTTTGGCCCAGCGTATGGCAGAAAAGCTGGGTTGGCACTACCTGGATAGTGGTGCAATTTACCGTGTCCTGGCTCAGGCGGCATTAAAGCATCAAATTGATTTAACGGATGAAGCAGCGCTGGCATCCATAGCGGGTCAGCTGGATGTGCAGTTTGTGTTAAAGGATGGACAGTTGCAGGTTATTCTCGAAGGCGAAGATGTTTCGTTACTGATTCGTTCTGAACAGGCCGGCAATGCCGCATCAAAAGTTGCCGCATTTCCGGCAGTTCGCTCAGCTTTATTACAAAGACAGCGTGATTTTTGCCAACCGCCAGGTTTAGTCACAGATGGCCGCGATATGGGTACGGTGGTGTTTCCAGATGCGCCATACAAAGTCTTTCTCACAGCCAGTGCCAAGGTTCGGGCGGAGAGACGATATAAGCAGTTGAAAGAGAAAGGAATTGATAGTAACCTTTCCGATCTCGTAGCCGAAATATCAGAACGTGATGAACGGGATACGCAACGTGAAGTAGCGCCACTACGGCCTGCCGATGATGCCGTTATTCTCGATTCAACACAACTCGGTATCGAAGCTGTTTTAGAAAAAGTCAGTGCATTAATCGGCTGATTTATTAGGGTACTTGTCTGGGTGTTCCAGGCAGGTTTTTTGTTAATTTCCTGCAATCGCAGGACTAACGGGCGATTCTGTTATCTGAACAGGATCAAGGATATTTATAATGAGCGAAAGCTTTGCTGATCTCTTTGAAGAGAGTCTAAACGCAACCCCAATGCAACCAGGCAAAATTGTTACCGGTACGGTAGTCAATGTTGGTCCTGATGTTGTTATGGTTAACGCAGGTCTGAAATCTGAAGGCGCTATCCCAGTTGCCGAGTTCATGAACGAAAAAGGTGAAATCACCGTTTCTGTTGGTGATTTGGTCGATGTTTCTCTGGAAACACTGGAAGATGGATTTGGTGCAACACAATTATCACGTGAAAAAGCCAAAGCCGCTGAAGCATGGATTAGATTGGAACATGCATTTGAAGCCAATGAAACTGTTATCGGTATTATTTCCGGTAAGGTTAAAGGTGGTTTCACTGTAGATCTGGAAAACATCCGAGCGTTTCTGCCGGGTTCACTTGTTGATGTACGTCCTATCCGTGATACTTCACACCTCGAAGGCAAAGAGCTTGAGTTCAAACTGATTAAGCTGGATCGCCCACGTAACAATATCGTTGTTTCTCGTCGTGCCATTATGGAAGCTGAGAACAGCGTTGAACGCGAAGCCCTTCTGGAAACATTGGAAGAAGGCAAAGTTGTTAAAGGTATCGTTAAGAACCTGACTGATTACGGCGCGTTTGTTGACTTGGGTGGTATTGACGGTCTGTTGCATATCACTGATATGGCATGGAAACGTGTTAAACATCCTTCAGAAGTTGTCGCTATCGGTGACGAAATCGATGTACAGGTTCTGAAATTTGATAAAGAACGTGAACGTGTATCGCTAGGCCTGAAACAGTTGGGCGACGATCCATGGAAAGATATCGCACGTCGTTATCCAAATAGCACCCGCATCCAGGGTAAAGTCACTAACATTGCTGACTACGGTTGCTTTGTTGAAATCGAAGATGGTGTTGAAGGTTTGGTTCACATGTCTGAAATGGACTGGACCAACAAAAACGTTCACCCTTCTAAACTGGTTACTTTGGGTGATGAAGTTGAAGTTATGGTTCTGGATATTGACGCTGAACGTCGTCGTATCTCACTGGGTATCAAACAGTGCCAGACTAACCCTTGGGAAGAGTTCTCAATGACTCATAACAAAGGTGATAAAGTCAGCGGCGCTATCAAATCAATCACTGATTTCGGTATCTTCATTGGTCTGGATGGTGGCATTGACGGCCTGATCCACTTGTCAGACATCTCTTGGGAAGAAGAAAACGAAGAATTAATTCGTGACTTCAAAAAAGGCGATGAAGTGGAAGCTGTTGTATTGGCGATTGACCCTGAACGTGAACGGATTTCACTGGGTATCAAACAATTGCAGGACGATCCGTTCTCAGCTTATCTGTCTGAACACCCACGTGGCACCGTTGTGACTGGTAAAGTCATTGCAGTTGATGCTAAAGGTGCAACGATTGAATTGGCTGAAGGTGTTGAAGGTTACGTTCGCGTAGCTGATATCGCACGTGAGCGTATCGAAGATGCCAGCAAAGTGCTGAATATCGGTGATGAAGTTGAAGCTAAATTTACAGGAATGTCTCGCAAGGATCGCACGCTGACTCTGTCAATCAAAGCTAAGGATGATCAGGAAGAATCTGAAGCAGTGAAAGAGTACAGTAATGTTAGTTCCGGCAATACCACTTTAGGTGATTTGCTGAAAGAACAGATGAATCAGAAAGACAGCTAATCTGATCATTGGGTGAGCATCCGGTCAGGCCGGATGCTCATTTTCTTGTTATACAGCTGCCTTTTTATTTAAGGCATAACCCAAAAGTCTACTGCCGGGAATCTAGGAAATTATGACCAAGTCTGATTTGATAGAAATACTATCCGAAAAACAATCTCTATTGAATTACCGAGACGTTGAACTAGCGGTGAAGTTAATTCTTGAACAGATGAGCGATTGTCTGTCACGTGGTGATCGTATTGAGATCAGAGGGTTTGGCAGTTTCACCTTGCATCATCGTCCACCAAGAGTAGGACGTAATCCAAAAAGCGGTGAATCCGTTAAACTTGATGAAAAATATGTACCACACTTTAAACCCGGAAAAGAATTACGCGATCGCGTTAATAATGCCGCTGGTTTTTAACAAAAATGAAAATTAGTCAGGAAGCCGTTACTGACGCTCTTGTAATTAAAAGTTATGGCGACGGCTTTCTACTGATTCAAGCTCCAAATCAAATTCCACAACAAATAACACATGACTGTGTTTTATCTCCTGAAGGTGTATTCGATGCACTGGATCTCCAAACTCTCGCTGAACAGTCTAGCGATTCTCAAATTGAGATAATAAAATCCTTCAATGCTGACGTTGTCATTATGGTGAATAACGAAGGTATTACTCCCAATATATTACAAATTACTGGCAACCTGGCACAGTATGGGATCTCACTGGAAACCATGTCACTTGGCGCTGCTTGCCGTACCTATAACTTGCTGTTGAATGAAGGCAGAAAACCAATAGTATTGATTTACTTTTACAATTAATGCGGATGACGACTAATGCACCGCAATTGAACAAGTAAATAACCATATTAAACATATGGATTAAATCATTGTTTTTACGTTACTTATTAGCTTCTGCTGAAATAGCTTTTTTGCTAATACTTGACCCCGTCAGATGAAGTCAGGAAAATTCTCCTATTTGGATAACTTCAAGCCAGTGAAAGTAGAAGCAAAACCAGCAAAATTGATCTGGATCACGGATTTGAAATCATCAACCTAGTTGTTTTGCGGTAAAATTCATTAGCTGGAACGTTAGGCAGAATGAAATGGGGTTCTGTTTTCTTAATAAAGAAACAGTGAAAGAGTTTTCATGAAAGAGAAGGTGTGATCGCTATGCAGGCGAAACAACAGTACAACTTTGAAGTGGTCAAATGGTTCGCCTATATGGCGTGTGTCTATTTGGTTGCCGGAACGGGTATGGGTGTATTTATTGCATCGCAGTTAGCCTGGCCAGATTTGAATTTTGATAATCCGTATATCAGTTTTGGTCGACTACGCCCATTACATACCAATACGGTTATCTTTGCGTTTGGTGGTTCGACTTTGATGGCGACAGCATTTTATGTTGTTCAACGCACCTCTGGCGTCAGACTGTGGAGTGATAAATTGGCATGGTTCACCTTCTGGGGCTGGAACCTGATTATTCTCGGAGCCATCATTACTCTGCCTTTAGGTCTGACTCAATCAAAAGAATATGCTGAACTGGAATGGCCGCTGGATATTTTAATTGCGGTGGTTTGGATTGCCTACATGTTCAATTTCATCATGACCTTATCGATCCGAAAGGTTTCGCATATCTATGTTGCCAACTGGTTCTTCCTGGCAATGATGATCATGATTACCTACCTCCATGTAGTCAATAGTCTGTCTATTCCCGTCAGTATGTGGAAATCCTATTCCATTTTCTCCGGGGTTCAGGATGCGATGATTCAATGGTGGTGGGGTCATAACGCTGTTGGTTTCTTCCTGACTGCTGGTTTCCTAGGCATCATGTATTACTTCGTACCTAAACAGGCAAACCGTCCGGTTTACTCGTACCGCCTGTCAGTTATCCACTTCTGGGCGCTGGTATTCGGTTATGTCTGGTTGGGGGCTCACCATCTTCAATATACCGCTCTGCCAGATTGGACCGGTTCACTGGGTGCAGCCATTTCCCTTGCGATGATTATTCCTTCATGGGGTGGTGCGTTAAACGGTATGTTTACCCTGAGCGGTGCGTGGGACAAATTACGTACAGACTATATTTTACGTTTCCTGATTGTCTCTTTGGCGTTCTATGCGATGTCAACTTTCGAAGGTCCGGTTATGGCTTCGAAAACCGTAAATGCGTTGTCACATTACACTGACTGGACTATCGGTCACGTTCATTCAGGCGCACTTGGTTGGGTTGCAATGGTTTCTGTGGGTGCCTTGTACCATATGGTCGAACGTATGTGGGGTACAACCATGTATTCAGTCAAACTGGTCAATCTGCATTTCTGGATGGCGACTATTGGTACCGCAATTTACATCACTGCAATGTGGGTGTCCGGTATCATGCAAGGCCTGATGTGGCGTGCATACGATGAATATGGCAATTTGGCCTACACCTTTGTTGAGTCTGTAGCACA
>NZ_DFTU01000012.1:15831-17246 GCF_002379485.1 Methylophaga sp. UBA4204
GCGGTCATCATGCTGTTTAACGTAACAGTGACTATTCGCCGCGCGATTGCAAAACCGTCCGCCGAAATGGCAACTGCAGCGAATATTTGAGGGTATCAGCATGGCTAAAAAATCTAATAAACGCATTAGCTTTCAAGAGTGGGTAGAACAAAATGTGTGGGGGCTGGTGCTAGCGACGGCGTTGGTAGTGTCAGTCGGTGGTATTGTCGAGATCGTTCCATTGTTCTATTTGGATAATACTTTTGAGGATGATGTTTTTCCAGAATACGAAGAACTGCAGGGTGTACGTCCATACACTGCACTTGAGCTAGCTGGACGTGACATTTATCAGCGGGAAGGTTGCTATCTGTGTCATTCACAAATGGTACGTCCATTCCGTGATGAAAAAGATCGTTATGGTCATTATTCATTGGCTGTTGAGTCCAAATATGACCACCCATTTCAGTGGGGTTCCAAGCGTACCGGTCCTGATTTAGCGCGTGTTGGTGGTAAATACTCTGATGCATGGCATATTCAGCATTTGCGTGACCCGCGTTCTGTTGTACCTGAATCCGTTATGCCTAGATATCCTTGGCTGGACAAATCCACCATCGATGGTGAAGGCATGGTTAAGCGACTCAAAGCAATGAAAGTCCTGGGGGTTCCTTACAGTGATGAAGAAATTCTGGGAGCAGCAGAATTCGTAGAAGGCAAAACTGAAATGGATGCTCTGGTCGCTTATCTGCAAGTGCTTGGCACCATGATTCAATTTGAACCAGGAAGAGATTACCGTGAGTGATTTTCTGTCTTATTTTAAGACAAACTGGTCTGCAATGACCGTAAGCGATTGGGTGGGTACCATTCTGACGGTTGTTATTTTCTTACTGATGTTTGGTATGTATTTCTGGGTGTTACGCCCTAAAAACAAAGAAAAACTTGAATCGCATCGTGACTTGCCACTGAGAGATGACGATATAAATTCGGAGAAAAATGATGGCTGATAACAATAAAAACCCAAATGAATGTCCTGATACCGGACATGAATGGGATGGCATCAGAGAATTGACTAATCCACCGCCGCGTTGGTGGACAATAGCTTTATACCTGAGCGGTTTGTTAGTGCTGGTGTATTTTATTCTTTATCCTTCTCTGCCATTAGTGAATGGAAACACCGAAGGTATTCTGGGCTGGACGCAGATCAATGAATACAAGGATGACATGGCAAAAATTCAGGAAAAACGTGCACCTTTTGAAGATCGTATTGCTGCAATGTCAGCAGAAGAAATTCTCGAAGATGATGAGCTGTTACGCTATGCAGTAGGTTCAAGCAAAGTGCTTTATGGTGACAATTGTGCCGCTTGTCATGGTGTGGGTGGATATCCTCAACCTGGTTCGGGATATCCTATCCTGGCTGATGATGACTGGTTGTACGGTGG
>NZ_DFTU01000012.1:17306-17717 GCF_002379485.1 Methylophaga sp. UBA4204
GATGATGACTGGTTGTACGGTGGAACGGTAAACAAGATCATTGAAACCCTGGCCAAAGGTCGTCAAGGAATGATGCCAGCACATGCTGAGCTGTTAACCGAAGAAGAAGTGGATGGTCTGGTTGAATTCGTGTTGAGTAACTCGGCTGGTGAAGCCACCGAAGCGCAATGGAAACTTTACAACGAAAAAGGTTGTGTAGCATGCCATGGTGCAGATGCTAAAGGCATTCAGCAATTAGGCTCGGCTAACTTATCAGATAAAGTCTGGCGCTTTTCTGGGGAACCGGATGAAATTCGCCATACGATTCTTCACGGCGTAAATGCTGCGAATGATCCAAAGACTCGTATTGCAGTAATGCCAGCCTGGAATGAAAAGCTTGCCGTACGTTTGGAAGCAGAAGAATACGGTGAT
>NZ_DFTU01000012.1:17808-18187 GCF_002379485.1 Methylophaga sp. UBA4204
TGGAAGCAGAAGAATACGGTGATGATCCTGAAGAATATTATGAAGGTGATGAAACTCAACGGCTTTCAGAAACTGAAATCAAAAAACTGGCTGTTTATGTCCATCAACTCGGTGGTGGCGTAGAGTAGACTCAAGCTAACGTAATTACGAGTCGATAGATTCAAGGAGATTGATATGGGTTTAGATGCTGTAGCGATTGGTGCGATTGTAAGTCTTGTATTGACAATTGTTGTGATTGGCGTGATTGCCTACAAGGTCGTTAAAAACATGGAAGACAGTTCCAACGATAATTGACAGAGCGACGAATCAAAAAAAGCCGATTTTGTCGGCTTTTTTTGTACGTCAAAAGCTAAATTAGTAAATGCTTATATTATTTGGC
>NZ_DFTU01000018.1:0-950 GCF_002379485.1 Methylophaga sp. UBA4204
AAAATAGCCGCCAGCAGTGGTGGATATGAAAGATAAACAAGCCCTAAATCATTAATCCGCATCAAATGTTTCAATATCATCAGTAATCTCATCATATAGACGAAGTTAGGACCTCAGTATCTTTTTTCGTCTTAGCGGGGAATCATTCTGGAACAAGCTTCTAGTTTTCATCTGCTTCAGCTCCTATTACTCCCTGTGTCACAGTATCCCGGCTAGATTTGTACTTGAAATATTATTACTATGAGTAACAGGATTGTCTATCTCGTTTTAATTCATTCATTTCATCTGCCAGTAAAGGCAGACTCGTAATCATGCTGGCAAAAAAAGTCATTTTAATGAGTTGTGTAGCCATTTTAAACTCCTATCCAAAATGCTCAAGAAAGCATTAAGGCTTATATCAAATAAGAATATGAAGTTAGAAGGCCTTAAGGACATCACATTTCATTTGTTAAAATGAAATGCTTAGGTGAGAAATTAGTTTGATAAAAAAATGAAAACGTAGCGTTACTTCCTTAGTAAATTTGTTGGTCAACACTGAGAAATCAACCAGCTAATTACTCCATTAAAACGCTACGCTCCCATTGAACTTAGAATTTTATTTTACGTTCAATTTATTTTATTCAGGATATCCTTCCTCACCCATTTTGTGGGCAGGGTGCTTATCGTTTCCGCCCTTATCCTTATCATAGGCTTCTTCATCAGGCACCACGTCCATGTCTTCATCCATTTCATCATAGGTGGTTGTATCACCCTGACGGTTTTTGTCCATTTTCTTCTCATTATCCTGATGTTTTTTGTCCATGTCATGCTGAGTTTTATTAACTTTTTGTTCCCACTCAGGATCATCTTTATTCATTTTTTCATGATCATCTGCTAAGACAGGTGTAACAGCAAAAGCTGTAGCAATTGCAGTTGAAAGAAATAGTTGCTTAAACATTTCATTCTCCTTT
>NZ_DFTU01000018.1:1092-7559 GCF_002379485.1 Methylophaga sp. UBA4204
TCGCAAGCCTCATGCCAAAATAATTATCACTATAAAATACACGGAAAATTCAAAAAAATTATTATTTAAAATCAGCAGCTTGGCAAGACTTTAATGCAAAATACATTAAACTTATGCTCAAGATCTGTTATGAATTTTTCATGTACAACTAATGACAAAGTCATGTAATTTTTACAATCACATCTAAATTTTTTTAGGTGTTTGTTCAGCATTGCCATAAAAATTTCTAAGTAATAAATCAATAGCGGACTAGCATCAGACATTACATTTGAAATAAGGCTATGCCGACTGAGCCAGCATAGCCTGTGTATTTAAAACGATTATGAAGCGCTATAAAGGGTTGTTACATAGTTTGCTTCAAAAACTCGACCTTCAAAAAAGTCGTGATCAATGCTTCCTTGCACGCTTACTCTGTCCCCTACATCAAGCTGTTGAAATCCCTCATTATCGAGCGGATTGTATGTCAATTCATCCACTTCGACAGTCAGCTCCTGAAGTCCGGAATCAAGCGTAAATTGCTCTCCATTCGCATCTACGCTGGTAATCGTCCCCTGCACTACTGTATCCGTTACACTGGGTGAGATTATTGAATAACCTATATCCTCCTCATCCATTGCACTCGCATAAAAATAGGTATCAATATTTTTTACATAAACACTGCTGGCTTCTATAGTAGTTAGATCGTAAAAATCATCATCGATCATGCCTGAGACTCTCACTTCATCCCCCTGGATTAACTTGTAACCATCAGCATCACGGTCGCCATCGTCCATTTCTACAGTGATCTGCCCATCACCATAATCCAGTTCAAACGCATCAGCGGTGACAGAGGTAACTTCACCATTAATACTGATCCAGCTATCATCTTCTAACGCGTAAGGATTTATAGCGACTGCTGGCAATGCAAATAAAGTCAAAGAAGCAAATGTCAGGATTCTCGCGTTATTCATATCTTCCTCCTAATAAACGTCTTCTATAGTCTGAGTAAAAATCAGTCATATTATTTACAAGGAATACTTTTGATGACTCTAAATCAGCAATGCTTAACTTGGTCATCATTATCAACTCTAAAGCTGAATTTGAAATTATTTGGATAATTAAAACACTTTAGATTTATTGCATTAATATCTCGTTATTCCCTGCTCAAAAAATTATGCAACCGTTATACCAGTCCAAATAAAAAAATTAACTGAAAACCGTCAGACTTGGCATTAATTTTATCTAGAGGGTTTTATAGATTTAAATATGTAACTGGCAAGGTTAATTTAGATAATTGTTAATTAAAAATATTTCGAGAGAGTCATGAAATTTTTTCAGATACCTGTAAAAAATTTAAACACGGACGAGTAATATAAAATAGATATTTGTAATACAAACAACAACTAGGCTGAAGATTCTGTCAGGATTGTATTATCAGAGATCAACTTGATTTAGTTTAATCCGGTGAGACTTGTCCTTCGCCATCAAGGGCCATTCTGACCTTGCTGGCCAGCTCTTCACGCTTATAGGGTTTAGACAGGAGTAATACCCCTTTATCCAGTCGACCATGGTGAACAATAGAGTTTTCGGTATAACCTGATGTATATAAAATGCGCAATGATGGTCTTAGCCTCAGGGCATGCTCAGCTATTTTTCGGCCATTTAATCCTTCCGGTAACACGACATCGGTTAATAGCAAATCAATCGTCTGTTCAGATTGCAGAATATCCATTGCCTGTTTGCCATCGGCGGCTGACAGTACCTCATAACCTAAAGCTGTCAATTGAGTTAATACATATTCCCTTACCATAGGATCATCTTCAACCACTAAAATAGTTTCATGACCAATCTGTAAGTTGATGGACTCTTGAGTATTAGCTTTTAGCTGGGGTGTATTATCCATTGCAACTGGTAGGTAAAGTCTTACTGTTGTTCCCTGTCCAGGCTCAGAATAGATATTAACGTGACCGTTACTTTGTTTAATAAAGCCATAAACCATTGCCAACCCTAAGCCTGTCCCTTTGTCTTTCGATTTGGTGGTGTAAAAAGGCTCAAATACTTTATCAAGTTTGTCTGCATCAATACCGCAGCCAGAATCCGAAACGGCTAGCACAACGTAATCACCTGAAGTGATGTCATGATTTTGAGCATATTCTTCCGGTAAATGGGTATTTTTGGCTTCAATAACTAATTGACCGCCTTTTGGCATGGCATCTTTTGCATTTAATGACAAATTAAGCAGCGCATTTTCAAACTGTCCAGCATCGACAAGGACGTGCTTTAATGGACCTTCAGCAATAAACTTGATGACAATCCCTTCGCCAACAGCACGTTCCAATAACGGCCAAAGCTGATCGATAAGTTGTTTGATACTCTCTGGCTTGGGATCAAGCGGCTGTTTACGGGCGAAGGCTAATAGACTGCGGGTTAACTCCGCGCCTCGGTAACCGGCTTGTAAAATCATATCCGCTAACGGTTTGAGTCTATTGGAATCCTCAAATGATTCTGTAAGGATTTGCGAGTTGCCAATTACCACCGTGAGCAGATTATTAAAATCATGTGCCACACCACCCGTTAATTGACCTACCGCTTCCAGCCGTTGAGATTGGCGCAGTCGGTTTTCAAGCTCCATACGTTCGGAGATATCCTGAAAGGCACCATGAACGCCGATTATGTTTCCTTCATGGTCACGAACAGCTTCACCAGATGTCCGCACCCAGATCGGTGTTCCAGCAGAATTAATGATTTGTAACTCTGCATCATAGGGAATTCCCTGCTGATAGCAGGCAGTAAATAATTCCTGCATACGTGGCTGATGCTCAGCAATATAAAAAGAAAGACCTTCTTCAATGGTTGGACTATAGCCTTTTGGTTTGCCATGGATTTTGGCCACCATCTCAGACCAAATAACCTGTTTGGTTCTCATATCCACCGACCACCCACCAAACCGGGTGATTCTGCCAGCAATTTCCAGTAATTCAGCTTGTTTTTTTAATTCACTCTGCTGCAGGATGATCTGCTGGTTTGAGCGATCTTTTTGATCCAGCAGCGCATTAAAAGCCATCGATAACTCTGCCATTTCATCTTTGCCAAACACCTCAGCCCGAGCTGTGTTGTCATTAAGCGATATTTTTTTGATTGTATCGATAAGATTTCGGGTAGGCAGAGCGATACGCTGATAAATCATATTGAATGCCAATACACATAACACACCAAAGATCAGCGTAGATAACATGAAAACAAACAAAATACGGTTTATATGACTTTCAATAACTTGCTGATTTTCCTGCATCAATTGATCAATAGAGCTTTCAATTGCAATACCATGATCAGCAACCTGGTTGATAAGCAATCTTGATCTCAACGGCAATGACAGAGGATTCATTTGATAGTCATTGATGATGGGGTCAGTATTTTCCGGAAGACTTTGATAAGCATCTTCTACTGATTTAATCAACTGATCGATATGCCGTATTGCCCGTTGGGCATTAAACTTGCCTCGCTCCAGTTTTGAAAGATCTTGCTGGATTTGTCGCGCATCACTCAAAAAAACCTGCCACAGACGTTCGTCAGGCCGAAATATCAATAAATTATCACTGCCGACAGATAATGCATCAATTTTGTTATTTAACGTTGCAAACGAATTAAGTTCAATGCGTTTTAATTCAACCTGGTGGTAACTCCAGGCACCTAACACAATTAAAAATAGTAGTCCAAGCAGACATGAACTGATAAAGAAAATAGACGTTTGAACCAGTTTCATCACTGGTTCTCCTCAGTTTGCATCGTTGGAATCTTAACTAAAAAAGGCTGTATTGCTTTTAAGGGTTCGGGAGCAAACCAGGAGGTCACATTGGTTGGTTTTTCGGATCCGGGAAAATTATTGAGCTTAGCCCATTGAATATTCTGATGTAATTCTGAAATTAAAGACCAGTTTAAATTTAACTGATGTAATCCTGGCTGATAATTTTGACCCAAAATTGCGTTTTCACTCATTTCCTGGCTATACATCTGCATCACGTTATCCGTGTCTGAGTGTATAAGACTGATGGCATCGGCGTAAGCCATTAGCAATTGCTGACAGTTTTGTGGGTTCTGCTCCGTTATTTTGCGAGTTGTTACCAGTAGCCATTTTGCGCTATACACATGACTACCCTCCACCTGTTTGAGCTGGTCACCATATTCCGCAATAAAATGATTGGTCCATGGCTGCCAGGTAACAATTGCATCGACCTTGTCATCAATTAATGCCTTACCCAATTCTGAAATGGGTAAATCGATAATATCTACCTGATCTGTATTTACCTGATAAAAAACCGAATAAACCCACCAGATATATTCTGAATTGGTTCCTTTAGGCAAACCAATACGTCCTCCTGACAAATCAGTAACTGTCTGAATTTGCTTACCATTAGTGGTTGTCAGGATTTGATTCATTAAGGTGGAATGCAGAAGATTCCCCAGAATAACGGGCTCATCATTCTGAAGTTCATTATTTGCATTAGCTAGTTTATCCAGCGTAAACGCTGTTGGTGAGACCAAGGCAAAATCAACTTTTCCGGCACGCAAATCGTCAAGACTTTGCCTACCCGAATTATTAAAACTCACATCAACATCAAGCTGATATTTTTTGAATAACTCATTTTTACTGGCGACAAGAGTGGGGAGATCCCCCAAATAATTCACACCAGCCAATTTCAATGATGGGATGTCTGTATTCTCAGAACTACAAGCGACTGAAAACAAGACGAATAATATTAAAACTCTTTTCAGGCCCATCTTATTTTCCGTAATGAGTTCATATGCTTATAGTTATTATTGCGTACACAACGCCCAGAGCTTTAATTTATTTATGCATCAAAATTAAAGTAGTCCTGATAATTTGTTATACCCTAACAATCAAGATCTTGAAATCCCTTGCCTATAAAAGCGAAGAAACCGTTCGTGAAACATCCTCAGCACCATGCAATATTTCTGTCATCACTGATGAAACAGCAGAAAGTTGTTCATTACTGTCGAGGGCCCGTTGTTTCACGCTATCCATCTTTTGCGTGACATCATGTGTAAGCTTACGGTTTTGCTTAACAACTTCTTTTATTTCCTCCGTGGACTCGCTTGTTCTCGACGCCAGCTTTCTGACCTCATCAGCCACCACGGCAAACCCACGCCCCTGATCGCCGGCACGTGCGGCTTCGATGGCTGCGTTTAATGCCAACAGATTTGTCTGTTCTGCAATGTCATTAATCGTTGAAACGATATTTTCAATATTTTTAGATTCATTATTCAACTGTTCGATATTGGCTGACGTATCCGATACATCCTGCAGAATTGTGTTGGACATTTGTACCGAGGTATTGAGTAATTCAACACCATTTTTAGCTATTTGCGAGGTTTCCTCTGCTGTTGAAAATGACATCTCCGCAGCACGCATTACTCGGTCGTTATGCTCGATTCTCTGGGTAATATCACTGGCAAACTTAATGACCTTAACCACCTTGCCTTCATCATCAAACACTGGATTATAAGAAGCTTCTAACCAGACGGCTTGACCAGAAGATGTTTTCCTTTGGTATTGATCAGAGAAAAATTTTCCCGAACTGATTTCTGACCAGAAATTGGGGTTTTCTTCGTAGAATTGATCGAAACAGAACATGCGATGATGCTTACCAACCACATCATTTAAAGAATAACCAACTACCGAAAGGAAATTATCATTAGCCGTTAAAATTTGGCCATCTGGAGAAAACTCAATAATCGCCATTGAACGGTTTAATGCATTGGAGGCCGCTTCAAGATCACGCATTTTGTTATGTGAACGCGTCACATCTGAAGCAATTTTAAAGATAGCGGTAACGTTATTGTCCTTGTCAGTTATTGGAAAATATGATGCTTCTAACCATATTGTTTGGTCTGGCTTGGTAAGTCTTTTAAACCTGCCGGATTGTTGTTTGCCCCGTGAGAGTTCATCCCAGAATATTTTATACTCCGCAGAACGAATATAATCGTCATGGCATAAAACCTTATGGTGTTTGCCGACCAGTTCTGACTTTTCATAACCCACAACGGATAAAAAGTTGTCATTTACATCCTCGATAATACCTTTACTATTAAATTGAATAGTCGCTACAGATTCCTGTATTGAATTGATAAGGCTGTAAATTTCATTATATTTAGTAGTTACCTCAGCTAAATCACTTTTAAGTTTTTTATTAAACATCTTAATATTGCCCACTGCTGCCGAATAATTTTTATTATGATTATCAACACGAGATAATCATTATTTTTTATGTGGAATTAAAGCGGATAGATTGTGAATTTTATGTCAACAATCGACTGGATCTTGTGAATTTTTTAATGGGCAAGCACACAAAAAAATCAATGATGCTAGGGCTTGTTTATCTTTCATATCCTCCACTGCTGGCGGCTATTTTTGTGTCCGACAAGGCGGAAAGCACGCGGTGTAGCCTTCCTACATAAGTGATTGACAA
>NZ_DFTU01000018.1:7731-11535 GCF_002379485.1 Methylophaga sp. UBA4204
GATGAAAGATAAACAAGCCCTTATAACTAAACTAAAAATGTTTGCCAGAGGCATGAAAGTTCAAATTTCTGCTTTATATCTGGCAATCAAGGATCCGGCGGTTCCAAAGGTGGCTAAGTGGTTGGGTGTTGCGGTAGTGGCGTATGCGTTAAGCCCGATTGATCTTATTCCAGATTTTATTCCGGTGATTGGCTATCTGGACGATTTGATTATTTTGCCTTTAGGAATTTACTTAGCCATTAAACTGATACCGGAGGCAGTTTGGTCTGACTGTCTGGCTAAAGCTGAGTTACATCCCATTCAATTACCCAGAAATCGTTATGCAGCGGCTGTAATCATTGGCTGTTGGATACTATTTGCAGGCATGTGCAGTTATGGTATTTGGTATCTGATATCAAACTAATCACATTTACAGCATCATCGTGGTCCTAACATTTTTTCCGGCTGGATAAGTTCATCGAATGCTTCTGCAGTGATCAAACCAGAGCGAACAGCCTCTTCTCGTAATGTGGTTCCATGAGAATGTGCCTTTTGTGCAATCAAACTGGCGTTGTCATATCCAATGATCGGTGAGAGGACGGTCACCAGCATCAGTGAGTTATTTAAAAATGCTTCGATTTGTGGCCTATCCGGCTCAAGCCCGCGCAGGCAATATTCTGTAAAACTATTGATGACATCTTTTAATAATCTGATGGATTGTAATAGTGAAAAGATCATTAACGGTTTATAGGTATTCAGTTCTAATTGCCCCTGAGCACCCGCTAGCGTAATCGTTACGTGATTTCCCATCACCTGTGCACATACCATCAGCATGCTTTCACATTGGGTTGGATTTACTTTTCCCGGCATGATTGAGGAACCGGGTTCATTCTCAGGTAAATGCAGTTCGCCTATCCCGCAACGAGGTCCTGACCCCAGTAATCGAATGTCAGCCGCAATTTTGTTCAGACTAACCGCCAGAGTGTTTAAAACACCCGATACATTGACCAGACCATCGTGAGCGGCTTGCAAAGAGAGTTTGTTATCACTGGCAGTAAAAGGTAAGCGGGTAAATTCGCTTAACTGTCTGGCAAAGTTTTCAGCAAATTCGGCAGAACTATTTAGTCCTGACCCCACGGCTGTGCCTCCTTGAGGAATAGCATACAGTTCAGCAGTTGCCTGCTTTAACCGATCAATATTAGTTTGTAGTTGGGCCGCATAGGCCGAAAACTGCTGCCCCAACGTTAACGGTGTTGCATCCTGCAGATGCGTTCTGCCAATTTTTATTATGGATTGCCATTGTTTCGAATGTTCCGCCATTACCTGCTGCATCTTTGTTAAGGCTGGTAACAGCTGAAGTTGAATTTGTTCTACCGTAGCAATATGCATTGCTGTCGAAAAACTATCGTTGGTGGATTGCCCCATGTTGCAGTGATCATTGGGATGCACCTGAATCGTCGAATTCAATTGCTGTGTCGCCAGATTGGCAAGCACCTCATTTGCATTCATGTGGGTTTGTGTACCCGAACCTGATTGCCAGATGGTTAATGGAAATTGCTGATCATGTTCGCCATTTATCACTTCAAGGCTAGACTCAGCTATTGCCAAACCGATATTTTTTTCCAATTGCAGACAATCAATATTCGCCAGAGCGGCACAGTGTTTCACCAACCCCAAGGCACGAATAAACTCACGAGGAAAGGTTTCACCACCAATGGCGAAATGTTTCATGGCCATCTGGGTTTGCTGGCCCCAAAGTTCTACAGCAGACATCTAAAGCAATCAGATTTAACGCTTACTGCCGTAACTGAACGTTAAGTTGATCAACGACCTCAGCCCAGTCAGAATCAGAAGCTAAACATTCTTTAATAAAAGCTGATTGAGAGGGTGACCAGAAACTGGCGTTTTCCAGTTTTTCATCTTCCTGCAGCGTATGGCTAGCCATAAATTGCTCGATGGCTGCTTCATTGCTTTCCAACCCCAGCTGCATAAAAAGGTTTTCCATAGTGTGTTGTGTCATATCCATAGCAATGGACCTCAAATTTAAGTTAATTTCTGAACTTAACACTACGCTTACTTAAGCTGTTTTTCAAAGCTTCATTCAGGGGCTGAAATTATGAGTAAAGTCCATTACATTAGGACAAATACATCAGGATGATTGAATCGTCATACTGATACATTTTGACCTTAAGATATTGATGCCAGCCAGTCTTGGTAACTTGGTTTAGCCTCGGCATGTAAACCGGCAGAACTAAAGGCTCTTTCACTATCGATTATTTCACCGTTGTGCTCAAACACATTATGATCTGCATAATGTTTTGCCCAGCTTTCAAGGTCATGTGTCATCGAATTCATTCTCATCGTCTCACTCCATTTTGTTTTAAAAAATCTGCTGATTGCCTTTTACAAGTCAATCAACTGAAGTCGATTCTAAGGACGGAATGTTTAATTTATGTGAAGAATCAATGCTCTGAGGTCAGGATGTGAGATCGCTCACATTTATCTATCAATATTATTCTTCGTTTAACGGTGCCAACCATTGAAGACCTCCAAGTCTGCGTTGCTGCTGCAAATTCCATTCGGCACGTTTATGTAAATGCTGCGCCGGTCGGGCCGGGTTGTAATTCAATGGACTGGGTAATGAGGAAGCCAGTAATGCTGCTTGCATCGGTGTCAGATTAGCCGCAGAGCGACCAAAGTGATATTGGCTGGCCGCTTCCAGGCCAAACACTCCCGGCCCCCACTCCGCAATATTCAGATAAATCTCAAGAATGCGCTGTTTGCTCCAGCTGAGCTCAATCAGCAAGGTAAACCAGACTTCGAGACCTTTTCTGAACCAGCTGCGGCCGGTCCATAAATACATGTTTTTTGCCACTTGCTGACTGATCGTGCTTGCACCACGCAAGCCTCCCCGACGCTCTCGTTCTTTTAACGCCTGCTGAATCGCCTTAAGGTCAAATCCACTGTGTAACGGAAATTTCTGATCCTCAGAGGTCACAACAGCTAAAGCCGCATGTTTTGGCATCTCGTCCCAGCTGAGCCAGGTCTTGCGAAGTTGAAAGTCTTCAGTTGACGTTATCCAGCGGTCTGCCATCACCATGGTTATTGGTGGATTTACCCAGCGAAAAGGTAATACCAGCAATAGACTCAACAGGACAAACGCCAATATCGTTAGCAGCAATACCTTTAAGAAGAAACGATATATTCGATGCACAGTTATTCCTAAGCAAAACAGGCATCCTCAGGATGCAAATCTGCACATAATGAAACGTTTATTTTAGTCACGCAAGCTAGGGCTTGTTGATCTTTCATCTCGACCACTGCTGGTTTACCGTCTGGTTATTCCAGCCTTCTTAATAACAACATGGGCGAAACGGTTAATACAGGCGTTAATTGCCAACGTCCAAGGATGGCAAGAATCACTGCACTGATAAAAGGCAGGCTCATCACAACTGGCCAATGCCAACGAAATTCGCCATCAAACATACGATTTTGTAGTGCCCACACGGCAACTTCAGCTGCCAGAACACCCAGAATACCAGCCAGAAAACCAATCAATGCAAACTCAATAGTTGTAGATTTGACCAGTAATTTCTGTTGGCCACCCAGGGTACGTAATAAGGCGCCCTCACGCTGCCGCTCCGACATCGTGGCACTGACAACTGCGACCATCACCGCAATTGCGGCCAGCAGAATCATCAATAATATCGCTTCCACCGCCTGTGTTACCTGAGCAATGATTTGCTGAATTCGTTCGATAATATGATCAATTTCCAACACTGAAATGGTGGGAAACTGCCGCACAAAATCGTTCAATAACGGTTT
>NZ_DFTU01000018.1:11610-12710 GCF_002379485.1 Methylophaga sp. UBA4204
CAACGGTTTATCCTGTTCAGCAAGATAGAAGCTCGTCAGCGAGGTACTGGGTAATCCATCTATCGTGCCATTGGGCGGGAAAATGATAAAAAAGTTGGGCCGCATGCTGTCCCATTGCACACTGCGAATACTAGTGATGGTTGTGCTGACTTTTTCGGCCCCCACCGTAAAGCCCAGTTCATCACCAATCTCTACCCCAAGTGACTCAGCCAGTGATTGTTCAATCGACAGCCCTGTTGTTTCACCCGGCTTAAACCATTGCCCAGCAACGATTTTATTATCATCTGGATAAGAATTTGACGTTGTCAGGTTTAATTCGCGGCGCAATTCATCATCATCTTTATTGAACGCAACGTCTTGTGCAGGCTGCGCATTAATCTCAGTCAGTCTGCCGCGAACTATAGGATATAGAGGGCTACGGTTTATCTGATGCTGTGAGAAAAATGCTTCTACCTCATCCACTGCTTCCGGAGCAATATTCAGCAGAAAATGATTTGGTGCATCCTCCGGTAACTGTGCCTGCCAGTCAGCTAGTAGCGATGATCGCACCAGAACTAACGTTGCAGCCAACATAATAGTCATCGCAAATACCGACATTTGTGACAGGGTCGCATTACGATGTCGATACAACGCAATCACCGCCAATCGCCAACCACCCTTTCCAGCAGGAAATCTGCGTAACAACCAGATTAGACCCGCCCCCACAACCGCCAGTGAAATAACTAACGCAACCACTGCCCCGAGTAATGCTGTTACCAGCTTAATATCATTGACATACACCCACAACAAACCAAATATCACCGCTACAGCCAATAACAAATCTTTGACTAAAGCGGCCTTGTCATTGGTTGGCAAACTGCGAAAAACCCGCATTGCCGGTGTATTGCGTAAACGATCAATCGGAGGGTAGGCAAAGGCAAATAAAGCGACTAAAGCAGTTAGTATGGCTGGCCACAGTTGCCAGAAGTCCACCACAAATTGTAACGGCTGGTCCATTAACTGTGCGGTCATTGAAGCCAATAACCAGGCAGCAGGTATGGCGAGTATTAAGCCAATGATAGTTGCCATCAGGCCCCATACCATTAAGCGCGATAAATACA
>NZ_DFTU01000018.1:12860-13344 GCF_002379485.1 Methylophaga sp. UBA4204
TTTACCAGTTAGCCCCATGGTTTTTAGTAGCGCCACACGATCACGCTGGCTTAGAGCATATTGACGGCTGGCAACGGCTATTGCCACGACTGCAAGCAACACCGCCAGACTGCCGCCAAGTAATAAAAAGCCCTCTGCTTTTTCTAAAGATTCCCCCAGGGTTTCACCTTGCCGAACATCCACCCAGCGGTAATTATCTGTTAAGCGTGGTTCCAGCCATGCTTCAAAATCAGCCAGTTCGGTCGCACTACCGGCAAATAAACCACGATGCCGAACACGACTCCCAGGTTGTATCACCTCCGTAGCGGCTACATCATCCACATGCATCATCACCCGTGGTGCCAGAGATGAGAGCCGAAAGCCACCATCCGGTTCACGCATAATCACGCCAGTCACTTCAAGGGAAGTAGCGCCAATTTCCAGCGCATCACCAGGCCGTAATTCCAATAAGCGCATAAGCCGGGGATTCAACCAGACTTCGCCG
>NZ_DFTU01000032.1:0-7020 GCF_002379485.1 Methylophaga sp. UBA4204
ACTGGTTTGCAAAAGTTAAACGTGCAGTGGGACAGAGCATTTTATGGCTTGCCCCCAAATTTATGAAATTTTTATCAGTCGTTGGAATGTTGGCTATGTTTCTGGTTGGCGGCGGAATTTTGGTGCATGGTTTAGCTTTTTTGCATCACTGGCTGGAAAGCCTGAATGTAGGAAATGCGGTGGGTGCTTTTATCGTTCCACAACTTTTTAACGCAGGAGTGGGTGTTGTTGCAGGCGCTGTAGTGCTACTAATGATTCAAGGCATTAAACGGGTTGTGAAATAAGGAGTTTTAATCTCAACAAAAAGCATTTGAAGTGGACACACTTTTGCAATTTATTTTGCAGGAATATCCTCCCAAGCTTGTATAGGAAAAATACATTCCGTATAAAGAGGTAACTTATATGCCGGAATAGTATGGAATACGATTTTTCTGGGAGAAGATAATCTTGGATAGTCTTCAGCAACAGCAGTTTGCTATTAATCTGATGGAGCATTTAGTTACAGCAACTTTTGTGCTTGATGACACAGGAAAAGTGATTATCTGGAATAAAGCCTGTGAACGGCTGACCGGTATTAAAGCCTCAGAAGTAATTGGTACCGATAACCACTGGCAGGCCTTTTATTCCGAAAAACGACCCTGCCTGGCAGACCTGCTGGTGCAAAATCGCATTGATGAGCTCGATAAACTATATGTTTACCATGCTGAACCTTCAGCCTATGGTAAAGGCTATCAAGCAGATAACTGGTGCTATCTGCCACGAATAAACCGAAGGCTTTATATCGCTTTTGATTCAGGCCCAATCTATGATTTTCAGGGGAATCTGATTGCAGTAGTCGAAACCATGCGGGATATGACGGAATATAAGACAGTTCAGTCCGCACTGGAAAAGCTGGTAGAAATAGATGACCTGACTGGCCTTTCAAATCGACGCTATCTGGCAGAGCATCTGGAAACAGAATGGTCAGCTGCATTAGCCAATAAAAATCATTTTTCTATCATCATTGCAGATATAGATTTTTTTAAACAGTTCAATGATACCTATGGTCACCAGACAGGCGATGAATGCTTAAAATCAGTTGCGAATGTGATGCAGCAAAGTTTACTTCGAGCAACTGATGTTGCCATCCGTTTTGGAGGTGAAGAGTTCTGCGTATTATTGCCGAATACCAGGCCTAAAGACGCAATAGATATTTCTGAACGGATGCGTCAAAACATTTATGACATAGCGTTAGAGCATAAAACCAGCAGCGTGGCAGATTACGTAACAATAAGTTGTGGGGTGGCCAGCATGGTGCCTACCGGTGAGAAACAGGCCGCAGACTTAATTAAACAGGCTGATGAGGCACTTTACCAGGCAAAAGCCGCATGTAGGAATCGAACAGTAGAATATCAACACGATTTATAGGTTAAAAAAACCAAGGATCTACCCAGTTGCTGTCCGAGAATCTTGGTGATGGCGCGGAGCTGGGCTCCGCGCCAGAGTCCTTATCGTAATAGCAAGAACATAGCCTGATTATCCCGGACAATATTAAGTAATAACTCCGGTTGATTAGAAACCAGTTGTTTGAATTGTTCGAGGTTGGCAACCGGTTGACGATTGACCGAGGTGACAATGTCATAACTACGTAAACCTGCGACCCAGGCCGGGCTGCCACGTTCAACCGAGTACAGCATAATGCCTTGAATTCTGCCGTAGGCAGGTGAGCTTTGTTCGATATCACCAAAAGTGGCGCCTCGCAGTTTCGGATGCACATCGCCAGTTTGGGTTTTACTGGATTGGACTTCAGTAACTTTTGCCGTCAGGGTCTTTTCCTTGCCATTACGAATGATGTCCAGCTTGATAGTCTGGCCCACCATCAATAAACCGATGGTATTACGCAGGTTATCAGCGTTTAACAGCGAAACGCCATCGACAGCGGTCACCACATCACCCACTTTTAAACCCGCTTTTTCAGCAGCAGAATCTTTAATTACATTGGTTACTACGGCGCCGCCACGGTTGTCTTCAATACCAAATGCCTGAGCGAGTTCTGGGGTAATGTCTTGCATCTGTACACCCAGATAAGCACGACGAACTTCTCCATATTCCAGTAACTGATCAGTAATCTGTTTGACAAGATTACTCGGAATAGCAAAGCCAATCCCTACATTACCGGATTGATTCGGTGAAAAAATAGCGGTGTTAATACCCACTAATTCACCTCGCAGATTAACTAATGCACCGCCCGAATTACCGGGATTGATGGAAGCATCGGTTTGAATAAAGTTTTCGTAACCTTCAAGTCCCAGACCGCTCCGTCCCAAAGCACTGACAATACCGGATGTCACTGTTTGGCCAAGGCCGAACGGATTACCAATAGCGACCACAAAATCGCCAACCCGCAGTCTGTCGGAATCCGCCAGTGGCAGAGCGGTAAGTTTTTCGGGGGGAATGCGAATCACGGCCACGTCAGTTGCTGGATCGCTGCCTACTACTTCAGCCTGAAAGGTACGGCCATCGTGCAGGGATACAGTAATTTCGTCTGCACGCTGAATCACATGATTATTGGTTAATACCAGACCTTCTTTAGCATTAACAATAACGCCACTCCCCAGGCTTTGGGCCTGACGAGTACGGGGTTGCTGTTGTTGAGGTAAATTAAAAAAACGTCGGAAAAACGGATCATTTAATAATGGATTATCCTGAATTCTGACTTCACTACGTGTGGCAATATTCACCACGGCAGGTTTGGATTGATCCAGCATCGGTGCAAGCGTGGGCATTTGATTATCATCATCCAGCCATGGCAAAGGCAGGGCAGCCACCGCAACCTGCGTCAACAGAGTTACACCGGCCAACCAGATAACAGCAGATTTCAGTTTATTCATCATTTTGTCTCTACCTCAAAATGCTTATTCAATGTTCTCTCTTGGATTAAACGGAAGTTTTTCAGCCATTTGCTGATAAAACTTTTTCGCTTCGGCAGTCGTCGCCGGAGGAGTCATTATCTGTAAAACCACAAATTGATCACCGGGCGTTTTAGCGGGAAGCCCGCGGCCTTTCAAACGCATTTTTTGACCACTTCAAGTGCCCGCAGGGATATTCAAACTAATTTTTCCAGCTAAAGTTGGGGCGGTAATTTTGGCACCTAATGCTGCTTCCCATGGCGTAATTGGCAAATCCAGGTAGACATCCTTGCCTTCCAACCGATAAAGCGAATGTGGGGCAATCTGGATTTCCAGATATAAATCACCCGCTTTACCACTCATTCCAGCTTTACCTTGTCCGCTTAAACGAATTTTTTTACCCGGTTCGATGCCGGCAGGGATCTTGACGTTAACGGTACCCGTTTGCGTGGCACCGGCAGGACGGCGAATCGATTTATTCGCGCCGTTAAACGCATCTTCCAGTGAAATAGTAATTTTGGCGCTTACATCCTCACCACGGGCAAAAAAGTTATCCTGTTGACCGCCGCCCATTCCGCCCATGCCACCAAACATGTTTTCAAAAAAGCTGCTGAAATTACCCTGACCGAAGCCACCGACATTTTCCTCCCAGCCTGGAGGTGGAGAAAACGATTGACCGTGACGGAACTGTCCACCAAACTGGTCATATTGTGCACGCTTTTCTTTATCGCGCAGCACCTCATAAGCCTCACCGACTTCTTTGAACTTTTCTTCGGCATTCACCTCTTTGCTGACATCAGGGTGATATTTCCTAGCCAGTGTGCGATAGGCTTTTTTTATCTCCTCTGGTGTTGCTGTCCGGCTTACGCCAAGGATTTTGTAATAGTCTTTGTATTCCATGGGCTCATTCGAAAAAAATTGATCTGGGTCATTAGATGGGGATGATAGGACGTTTTTCAACGTCAATTAAGGATTTTTCTGATGTGTTGTAAAAAGACAACATGAGAAAATTCGTTAAATTTTTACAACATATAATCTAGGAACCATAGCTCATGCCAACCTTACGCAAATTACCCATATTGATGGCCCTGGCCAGCATGAATATCGCCTTACCTGCTTAAGCTCAGGAAGAAGAGGACTTATCTCTGGACGAGCTGGTTGTTACCGGCACCCGCTCGGGAACGCCAATCCTCGATTTAGCGGGGAATACCGGCAGAATTTCAGAAGAAGAAATCGATTTGGTTCGCCCGGATCACATCACCGAAATCGTCAATCGTGTCAGTGGTGTCAATATTCAGCGCGGTAATGGCCAGGAGCATCTGACTTCAATTCGTTCGCCAGTGTTAACCGGTGGTGCCGGTGCCGGGTCATTTCTGTTTCTGGAAGATGGTATTCCATTACGCGCAGCGGGCTTTGCTAACGTAAATGGTCTGTTTGAAGTTAATTATGAGCAAGCTGGCGGGATTGAAGTAGTGCGCGGTCCAGGTAGTGCCTTGTATGGTTCTAACGCCGTCCACGGCTTAATCAATGTTTTAAGTCGCGCCCCCTCCCTGGAACTTGAGCGAGAAATTGATCTTTCCATTGGGCCACATGATTTGTATCAAATGAAAGGTACAGTGAGCGATACCATTGGACAGCATGGTTACCGCTTAAGCGTAAATGGAACAACTGACGGCGGCTATGTCAGTGACTCGGGCTACGATCAGCAAAAAGTCAGCTTTCGTCATGATTATTATGGCGATATCGACAGCTTTAAAACCTTATTCAGCCATACCAATCTCAATCAGGAAACCGCTGGTTATATCACAGGATTTAGAGCCTATGAAGATGAAAGTCGCTCGCGTACCAATCCTAATCCTGAAGCCTATCGTGATGCTAAATCGACCCGGTTATCCACCGAGTGGGAACGCCAGTTAACAGACTCTTCTACCTTTAGATTAACCCCTTATCTGCGCCATACAGAAATGGAATTTTTGATGCATTTTCTACCAGGACAGCCGGTGGAGAATAACAAACATAGCAGCGTGGGACTTTTAGCTGCTTATACCAAGGATCTGGATGGCGGCCACAAAGTTATTTTCGGGACAGATTTTGAATATACAGAAGGAGAGCTTTCTGAGGTTCAATTTAATCCAACCATATTTGGACAATTTTTACAGGGTGTTCATTATGACTATGAAGTGGATGCCACAGTCGTTGCCCCTTATGTGCACAGTGAATGGCAGGTATTGGACAGAACTCGTGTCACCGCAGGTGTACGCTATGAATACACTAAATACGACTACACCAACAACACTGATTCACGCGAATTTGGTACGCGATATTTACGTCCAGATAGCGGTAAAGACACATTTAGTAACTTAAGCCCCAAACTAGGTTTAGTTCAAGAGCTTACCGATAATACTGCTGCATTTATCAACTATGCTCGCGGTAATCGCGCACCACAGACTACCGATTTGTACCGTGCCCAGATTGGACCTTCGCGTACCGGTGGTGCTGATTCAGAGTCTATTGATAGCATTGAGATCGGGGTTCGTAAGGTGGGAGATGGCTTGCAGTATGAAATTGCTGCTTATCATATGAAGAAAGATGACTATTTCTTTACTGATACAAACAACGAAAATGTTCCTGATGGTAAAACTAACCATACTGGTCTGGAGCTTGGCATGTTTTACCCGTTTAATGAATTGTTTGATATTGGTGCAAATGTCACTTTTGCCAAGCATGAGTATGACTTCAACAAGCCAGGAAGCGGTATCGAAAAAGGTGACTATTTAGTAACTGCGCCTAAAAGAATGGGGAATATTCGGCTGGGTTGGAATGTAACACCAGTTACTCGTGCTGAACTAGAGTGGGTGCATATGAGTGAATATTACATTACTGATGGCAATGACAAGAAGTACGACGGCCACGATGTGTTTAATTTGCGGGCGTCCCATGATGTCACCAATAATCTGACGCTGTACGGGAAAGTGCACAACCTGTTTAACACTGAATACGCTGAACGTGCTGACTTTGGTGGCGGTGGTGGTGGCGATTATCGCTATTTTGTAGGTGAAAAGCGTTATCTACATGTAGGCGCCAGCTACTCGTTTTAAATCGCCATAAGTTAAACCAAAAAAAGCGGTGGTTGAATTATCAGCCACCGCTTTTTTTATATCTAAGGAATGCTTAAGACTGACGATGCGCTTTACGAGCTTCGAGCCGACGTAAAAATTCCCGCATGATATCGTCATATAAAGCCGGTCCCAGATAGGCATCTTCTACGCCGCTATCGATACTGGGATTGTCGTTAATTTCAATTAATACGACTCGACTTCCGCTTTGTTTGATATCGATACCGTAAAGACCATCTCCTACCAATTTCGCCGATTTTGCCGCGATTTTAAGTACTTTTTCCGGAACTTCAGAAATAGGCACCGCGGCTGATTTACCGGAATCCGTGCCTTTTTTGGTATTGTGGTTATAAATCTGCCAATGGCCTTTACTCATAAAATACTGGCAGGCATAAATCGGTTTGTTATTAAACACTCCAATACGCCAGTCGTAATCGGTAAACATAAATTCCTGCAACAGGATTATTGCCGATTGTTGGAAAAACTCTGCGGCATTGCTTCGCAGTTCATCGGCATTATTCACCTTGATAACACCTTTGGAAAAAGCGCCATCAGGAATCTTCATTACCAAAGGGAAAGTCGCTTCAGCACAAATTTTTTCCAGACCGGTTTTATCGTTTCGATAGAGCAAATGTGATTCCGGCATCGGCAAGTTATGCTTTTCCAGCAGCTCTTTCAGGTAGATCTTGTTGGTACAGCGAATGATTGAAGTCGGATCATCAATTACGACCAATCCTTCACTTTCCGCCCGCCGGGCAAATTTGTACGTGTGATTATGAATCGCTGTGGTCTCACGGATAAATAAAGCGTCATATTCGGCAATACGGATATAGTCACGCGGCGTGATCAGCTCGACATCAATACCGATACGTTTACCACTGGCGATAAAGCGTTTTAATGCCGTGGCATCACTGGGCGGCATTTTTTCATCGGGGTTGTGGAGAATGGCCATGTCATATCGGTATTGGCGACGCTTTGAAGGTTTGCGCCATAACTTATGACTGAATGCATCCAAA